>JAHFJK010000104.1 GCA_023245915.1 Candidatus Doudnabacteria bacterium
GAGAATGAACATTTGGAAGTTTGGATGGATGAAGGGTTGGTGGGGATGGGTTTGTGGATTTGGTTGATTGTGGGAACTTCCGTTGGAATTTATAAAGTGATGGGCCAGCTTGCCAGCCACAAAACAAGGGCAGGCCCCGAGAAAGGGGTTTCTCAATATCCGGAAGAAGTTTACTACATGCTGGGATTTTTATCTGGATTTTTGGGAATGCTTATCCATAATTTTACGGATGTTTCGATGCGATTTGTATCTTCGGGCGCTCCCTTTTGGTTCTTGGCCGGGCTAAATACAAGCCTTATATTGTATAGCCCCCTGCCTGCAAAGCATGTGGAGACGATGTTACCTCCAGAGAAAAAAAACAGGTCACAGGGGTGGGATAAATTTAGAACTAACGGATTGCGAATTTTAAAATTAGTGGTTTTATTTTTTATAGCGATCGTGGCCATCCGCATATTGCGGGAATTCGATTGGTGTCAAATGAGGGACGGAATGGCAAATCCTAACGAGCAGCCTCACTTTTTTATTACGTGGGCTGTGTTCCTTGTCACCTGGGGGTGTTGCGTTTGGTGGTTTATTCAAATAGCTTTCGGAGCGAACAAATTTAAAACGTTGGTCGCTTTGGGACTCTCCCTTTATTTACTGGTTCCATTTTGGGGGTTTTTTGTCGGGGATGCCAATCACAATCGAGCGATCTTTTTTTCTAAACAGGGAATTTGGAACAAATCTCCGGAAAACGATGCCAAGGTAGCCGGTTTTCCTCTAGAATATAAGCAGATGTATTCCGGAGAAGGGAGTGCCTCTTTGGAAGACAAAATGGAGGAGAGTCCCTGGCTGGACAAACTATTTCCAGACCGAAAGTGGCGGCGTTCAGGCATTGGCGGCGCCCTGGAACACTATGATGCGGTAAACCAACTGCGCCCCGATTTTATTATGGCGTATTATTTTAGAGGAAATGTTTATAACGATTGGGGAAGCCAGATGGCTGCTAAAAGCAATGAAGCGTTTCAGAAAGGAGATACGGCCCAGGGAGAAATCTATAGAAAAAAGGCGGATGAACTTTGGAATAAGTCGATGGCGGCCTATGACCAGACAAAAGCATTGGGTCCCAACTATGTGCAGATGCATCATCAAGTGGGCATGATTCACCACAAGTGGGCCGATTACTTTAATAATTTAGTCCCGTTGGCGGAGCGTTATGGAAAAAAAGAGTTGGCCGCGGAGTATCGCAAAAATTCAAAGGACCATCTATTAGAGGCTTTAAAAAATTATCAGCTCTATCAAAAAATTGATCCTGTTTTTGATCAAAATTTTTATCGCCAGGCGCAAGCCTATATTCAGCTGGGAGATTTAGATAAGGCGGAACAGATGTATTTAGATTATATAGAAGGCAAAGAATGTAAAAAACCGTACCACCAGATTTTTGGCGGGCTCTATATTGAACGATCGAGCACCCCCACCGACCGCTATGATTTGGCGAGTCCGCAGCACGCCCACGACACATCAAAGCCCACGCATCCCGAGGCTTGGGTGATGCTGGGAGATTTTTACCAATTTATTAAACATTCCCCTGAAAAAGCGGAAGCAGCCTATAAAAGAGCAGCCGAGCTTCGGCCTCAGGAGATCGATTTTGCCAAGAGACTGGCCGCTTTCTACGCGCGGAGCGGTAAAGGACAAGCTTCTCTCTTCTATTGGAAAAAAGTTTATGATATCAATCCCAAAGATCCCGATGTTCAAAGGTTTTTAGCGGCCAACCCCCAGCTAAGAAAGTAATTTTTTTGTGGAAGAAGCTCCATCTTTTCTTTTAGTCGCTATCCATTTAGTGTGTCCTCTGCTTTTTTTTACGGGGCTGACGCGGAACCCGTATTTTACACAAATTGTTTTGCTGAACATTGGAATTGCATGCTTTTGGATACTTTGGGTGTTCGGCTGCTGGAAAAATAAAAAAATATCTACTCCCAAAACCACCTTAGATTTTCCCCTTTTAATTTTTCTAGTTCTGGCTCTATTCAGTATTGCCAGTTCAATCCCACAACACGATTTTACTTTTCGTTTCTCCATGCTTAACGAAGGCATAAAACATTCCCTCTTCTTGATACTCAATTGTCTTCTTGTTTTTTATATGGGAGCGACAGTGGACAAAAAATGGCGCGTTAGAATTACGGCGGTAACATTTTTTGTGGGGTTCATCGCCAGCGGCTATGGGCTCCTGCAGTATTTCGGGTTTGAGCAGATTTGGAAAATTCAGGTGAATCCGTTTGGGAACCGGCCACTCTCTACATTTGGCAATCCCAACTTTCTCTCTTCTTATTTACTCTTACTTGTCCCCTTAATTTTTCTTCAGTTTTTGAATTCTTTAGAATTTAAAAAATTTTTTATGTATGGTTTTTTATTTATTCTATACATGGCCTGCATTGTCGCCACAATGACGCGGTCCACATGGGTGGGATTCTTGATCTCGGCCTCCCTATTCATTTTATTGCGGCCCACCCGCGAGTACCTGCGAAAAAATTTAAGAAAAATAAGTTTGCTCCTGGGGATTCTTTTGGTTGGTATTTTACTTTGGCCTAAAAGCAAGTTGGGCGGATATTCCGGGCCTTTGGAACGCGTTTTGGAAATTAGAGAAGTAAAAAATCCTAAAGGGTATCAGCCGTGGCACCAACGGATTCTGATTTGGTGTTCTGCCTGGGAAATGGTAAAAGACCATCCCCTTTTGGGAAAAGGTTGGGGACAGTTTGAACTATTTTATCCCTACTACCAAGGTAAATTTATTTTTTCATCGTTGCTGCGCAATTTTAGAACACACGCCAACAACGCGCACAACGAGATTT
>JAHFJK010000105.1 GCA_023245915.1 Candidatus Doudnabacteria bacterium
AGGAAAAAAGCTATAGCCGAAGCGAAAATCATGTGCCCCAAAGCGGTATAGAGCACAACTTTACCCACTTCGCGAAGTCTTCTGACATCCAATTCCAACCCAACCATAAAAAGCAGAAGCGTAACCCCAATTTCACCTAAATCTGAAAAAACCGGCAAGGAGCGGACTTGGGCGTAGCCAATGCCGCCAATTAAAATACCGGTTAAAATAAAAGCAATAATGCTGGGTTGTTTAAGCAGGCTGATGATTAAAGCTATAAGGCCCGCCACCAGTAAAATGCCGGTGAGTTGATAAAATAAACTATGGTCCATTTTTGTTTCAAACCCTCCCATGTCATCCCTAGCCCAAAAGCCTTGCGAGGGCAAGATTGCCTGCCGACAAGGAATCTTTCATAGGAAATTTTATTTATTATATCACGATTTGATTAAAATCCAAAATTTATGTAGAATAAAGCCATTATGCAACTCAACACCATCTTTTTTATCGGTCCACAAGGCAGCGGAAAGGGAACACAAGCTAAATTACTGGCCAGGAAATTGGATTTTTTTTATTGGGAGATGGGCGGAATTTTAAGGGAGGTGGCCGCAAGCAAAACACCTTTGGGGCAAAAAGTTAAATCCTTAATAGACTCCGGCACCCTGCTTAAAGACGACGATTTGTATGAAGTTGTAAAAATGCGGCTTAAAGACCTTCCCAATACCAAAGGCGTAATTTTTGACGGCATCCCGCGCCGCTTGGGACAGGCGGAATTTTTGTTAGGTTATTTAAAAGAGCAGGGGAGAAAAGATTTTGTAACTTTGTATGTCAGTTTGCCTAAAGAACAATCGATAAAACGACTTTTGGAGCGGGCAGAGGTGGAAAAGCGAGCAGACGATACTTTGGAAAAAATTGAATTCCGTCTCCAGCAATATATGGAAGAAACTGTGCCAGTTTTGGAATACTTAAACCAAAACAGCATTTTTTTTGAAATAGATGGGTCGCCGTCTGTTGAAGAAGTAACGAAAAAGATTAACCAGGCTTTGGAAATCTAATGCCAAAAGACCAACATCCACCCCTCAACATCATCCTCCTCGGCGATCCCGCGGCCGGCAAAGCCACGCATGGCAAATTTTTACAGCAAAAATACCGATTTTACAATCTTGATATGGGTAAGGAGTTACGGTCACTAGAAAATAATCGAACACTACGCAAAAAATACAGCCTCGACAAAACCTTGGACAGCGGCAAACTCACGCCAACCCAACTGGTCAGACAGCTGTTACATCATCGCATTCACTCAACGGCTAAAAACCAGGGCATTCTTTTTAACGGCACTCCCAAAATGCTGGGCGAAGCCAGGCTGGTTAGCAAATGGCTTAAAGAGGAAAAGCGCGTTAATGTGCTTTTTTTGTACCTCTCCATTCCGCTGAAAGAAACCATGCGCCGGATGACCAGCAGAAAAACCTATTTTCGCGGAAAATTTTCCAAACGTCCGGACGACACAAACAGAGCCTTACAAAACCGTGTTGCTTACTACAAAAAAAATATTGTTCAAGTAGTAAAATTTTTTAAAAAACTTTACCCGTTTGTCAAAATCTCCACAATTGGTACGATTCCAGCTGCGAGAAAAAGGCTATTGAAAGCTATGGAAAAATTCAATTATAACTTCTACTAAATACTAAAGAGTACGGAAATACTAAATCGCAAATTTTCAATATTAGTACTTTAGTAAATTTTAGTATTTGGTAGGAAATTTTATGAACAAAGGGCCGATTAAATCCAACCAGGAGATTGAAATAATTGCGGAAGGCGGGAAAATCCTTCACGACATTTTGCAAAAAACAGCCGGGCTTGTAAAGCCCGGCGTTTCAACTTGGGAGTTAAATGAATTTGCAGAAGAAGCCATTGTCAGAGCCGGCGGCAGGCCAAGTTTTAAAGGCTACGGGCCCAAAAAAAATCCTTTTCCCGCCACTCTATGCACTTCCATCAACGGTGTAGTGGTGCACGGAATTCCATCGCCGAATGTGATTTTAAAATCCGGAAATATTGTTGGATTGGATATTGGGATGGAATATCAAGGTTTATATACAGATACCGCAATAACGGTTGGGGTTGGGGTAATCTCCGACACAGCAAAAAAACTTATTGAGACGGCCAAAAAATCTTTGGACGAAGCAATAATTCAAGCCAAGGCCGGCAATCGAATGGGTGATATAAGTTTTGCCATCCAATCAACAGCAGAAAAAGCCGGATTTTCCGCGGTGCGGGATTTAGTCGGACACGGGGTTGGCTACGAAGTCCACGAAGACCCGGCCGTGCCATGTTATGGCAAAAAGGGGACGGGTGAAGTTTTGCGGGAGGGTATGGTTTTAGCCATTGAACCCATGCTTTGTGAACATGAATATTTTGTAACGGCTGATACTGACGGTTGGACAATTAGAACTGCTGACGGCGGCCTTTCCGCGCATTTTGAACATACGGCTGCACTTACAAAAGATGGGGTGAGGGTATTGACATAAAGTAGTAAGCCTGCAATTATCCTCCTAAAGGAGGAGAGCAGATGCTGTCGATTAATGCTAAAAAAAACGATCGTTGTCCAACAAGACGATGTCGTGGTCGACTGATTCTTGTTGGAGGCAACTCGCTATTTTCACGTCTGATATTTCTTCAATGTAGTAAAAAGCCTTTCCAGCACGATGTGAGAATAGCCAACGAAGAAGAAGCAACACAGCATAAGCGGACAATCAGGCACCCCCACCGCTAACAAATTTACGGAGCGGCCCTTCTAGCCGCTCCTCAGATTTTTACCTTTTCTTTTCTATTTCTGTCTGAATTTTTTCTACAAAT
>JAHFJK010000005.1 GCA_023245915.1 Candidatus Doudnabacteria bacterium
TATATATTTCTTTCATGAACCCCTGTTAGGAAGTTAAAATTCTTAACTTCTAACGGGGTACATAGATTTTTTCTGCTATCCTAAAACTAAAAATTTTGATTGGTGAGCTTGTCGAACCACAAAATTTTTATGAATTTTTTTGACCCTTCGACTTCTCTCAGGGATCAAAAAATTTAGTCTTGGAAAGCTTCTGATTCAAGCCTTAAGTTACAGACTTCGACCCGGGTCTTATATAAGACTTAAATTTTTTATTAATCTTCAATCCGTTTTTTGCCTCCACTAAATTTACATTTACGGGGCGCCTATTAGGCCCCCAAACGGGAGCAACCTATCCGCCTAAGGCGGACACACAACCCCCTGCCGGGGGCTAAAAAAATAGACTGTTTTTGCATTTTTTCCCTGCTACATATTGCAGCAGTATCGACCTTTAAATGCAAACCCTTAGCTAAAAAATAGCTTTCAACTAAGGGTTTGTATTTACAATTTACCCCGTCAAATAAGATTTGAGCCGATTCTTAATAAACATAATGGAACCGGATAAATTTAAAATTATTTGACAGGGTGAACAGCAAATGAGCATTGCCGCTAAGTTTTGATTTAGTTTCAAAAAATCTTTTTTAGGGACAAATAAAAAACCATTCCCGTTCCTATTAAAGCCTCCAATGGAAATGATCTTAGTTTTTGTTACTCGGGCATTATAGCATAACTTTTTGTTATAAAAATTGCCTGGCAACCCTTTAAAACCTTTGGGCTTTTCCACATTTTTCAAATTTTCAAACAAAACCTAAAATTTTCTGTGCATAACTTGTGGCTAAGAAACAATAATTTGAGGATAACCGGCAAAAATTAAATTTTCTAACTGACCGGCCAGACCAGCCTGAACTTTTTGTCAAGCAAAGCCAAGGTTGCCTATCTTTGCGGGTTACCGGTTAGGTACCGTAACCTGAATTTTCCTGCCCACGCTGCCGTTTTGAGTGTTGACAATTACCGCTGTCTTGCCGACATAAGGCAAACCTTTGGGGGTAACCCCGTCGACGGCATAAGTCGCCACGGAAAAATAAATGTTGCTTACTCCGCTGGGATTGGTAAAAACCAATTCCTGCTGTAAATTAGGGTCCAGGGTCCAGGAAACGATGGGGTTGGTAGTTGGGGTTAGCTGGACAGAGCCGGCAGAGGTCAGTACGGCTCCGCCGGGTTCTGACGGTGCCTGCCAATAACTTTCCCCCTCAACCGTGCAGGGATCGCCTGAAAAGCTATTTGGATCCCACTGGCATAAGTAGGCGTATAATGAATCACTGCCGCTGTTGGTTGGAATGTAGGTGACGGTAACCTTGCCAAAAGAACAGCCGCTGGTTGTTGCCACGGAGCCGCAAAAATCATATTTCACATCGGTGGAAGTAAAAGTAGCATTAGTTAAAATTTTGCCGCTAAAAATTGGCGTGGATATGCCGCTGACTTCCGGCGGGCCATTTAGGCTGACATTGTTGTCAAACAGGGTGTAATAAGTTGGGCTGCTGACTTTTCTTATGAGGTTGAAGAATGCCTGCTCACCCAGACCGGTCGCGCCATACAGCGCGCCTTCGGTTTTCAGCAAATCCCCCGAACTCCTGACCTCAATAAATATTACGGTAGATAGAGAAAAACTGATGGCCAGAATGGCGGACAAAAGCAAAATACCCAAAAGCAGGGTTACGCCCGGCTGGTGATTTTTGGATGAAAAAAATTTGCCAATTATACTTTTCATTTAAGGCGAATTAGGAATATCATATTTACTGGTGGAAACGCTGGTCTGGTAATAAATGGGCACCTGTTCCCCGGTCGGCAATTTGGCCGTAAACTTAGCCAAAATGACCACTACTGGCTGAGCTTTCGGGTTGTCTGGAGTGTAAGCATCAAGCCGGGGGCGGACAATAAACTTAAGTTTGTCTACGCTGAAGTTAGGCGGGTTAAGAACCTGGGCAGAGAGCGAACCTTTAGCCACCAGCAGGTTATAGCTGTGTCCTGCCGGCGCGGAAAACACTCCCAAACCCGCGGGCTGGATGGGGCTGCCGTCATCTCCATAATATATACACAGCTCATTACTGTCTGTGTCCAAAATACCCAGGACATTGCTTTCAGCTGAATAGCCGACGCCACGAACCTGGTCGCAGGGTGCGGGCAAACTGGAGTCCTGTGTTCCCCCGGGATCCACAAATCCGTAGTCAACCTGGCCGTTTCTGAGCTGTTTAACTACATATTCCATCAAATTGCGCATGCCTTGAGATGCCTGCCTTAAGGCCTCGCCGCGCCGGTTGATTTTTAGAACATAATCAAAAAGCGAGAGCAACGACGCGAACACCACAACAAAAATCGTGGTCGCCACCAGAATTTCCATCAGGGTAAACCCCTGCCGCAGATGGGACGCAGATTTTATACGAATATCGTGCGTTATATTTTTGTACAAAAAATCTTCCATAATTTTTTAGCTGATTAAGGGCGGAACATTACCCGAAAGTAAAGCCGAAATAATATCATCTGCGTTTTTTCCGCGTCCATATCCGCGTCCCATCCGCGGCTAATAATTTTTCCAGTTAGTCAAAAAAGTGTCCAGCTCCACGGAGCATGTGCCCAAGCCCGGCCAGTCAGCGGATACGGGACAATTTCTGTCTGTCCACCAGACCTGGGATTGGACTTTTAGCAGAGGACCGGTGTCCTGATCAAAGGGCGCGCTGTTTATTTTAGTCAGCGTAATTTTCCGGCAATACTCGGCTCTGCCGGCAGAATTGTCGCAAGCTACGCCATTGGAAGGCGTGTTATAAAAACCCGTAGCCGGCATGGAACTGTCAAAATTCAATCCGAATTTTGAGGTATCCTTCTTCAGTGCCCAAAGGTTGGGAGCAGCGGCATCAAAACTCAAATAATAGCTGGCAGCGGGGGGACCGTCGCCATGGCACTGGGCGCTTTGGGTGGGGTTGATGCAATAAGGCACAATGTTATTGTGAAAATCACCAATCCAATTAACATAACAATTGGCCCTATTAGGCAGGCCGGCGGTAAAATCATAACAGCCGGCCGGCGGTACGCTTAAGCTATCAGTCAGCCAATTGGTATCGCGCATGTTCCTGACCGCCTCAACCCCTTCACGCGCCAGTCCGGTGGCAATTATCTCTTTAACTATACTGGTCGAGGAATTCAAAGCGTAAATCGCCAGCCCCACAGCTGCCGATACGCCCATGACCAAAATAAATAACGCGGCCAAAGTTTCAATTAGGGTTTGCCCTTTTTGGAGGTTGGAGGTTGGAGGTTGGAGGTTGGAGGTTGTCATTGTTTTAGTCGCGTTATGGATCCGCGTGCACATCCGCAGCTTTAATCAAAACTCACGGCTCCGGTAATCCCGTTAATAGTCACTCTCCTGCTAATGGCCCCTGTGAAATCGCTTAAGGTCATAATCATAAAGGAATCTGTACTGGCGCTGCAGACCGGCGGGATGGGGGGGTTGCCATTGCCGGCGTCGCAAACCGTGTTGGACTGAAAATTAATAATTTTACTGCGATAGTCATCGCTTAAATTCAGGTTTTGGGGACTGGTGGTTAAATTGGCCGGAGAGCAGCCGTCGTTCAAAATAATTTTACCGAACGGCGCGGCAAAAGCCGCTACAGCGCAAGCCGGCGAGCTGAAAATATTTTGCGTGGCCGGGTTTAGCCTGTTGGTAATAATAACCGGACTGCTGGCGGCAAAACGGATATTGGCAGGTAAATTAATTGTCTCCATATCTTCCACCGCCGGCTGGCTGAAAGCCTGGGTTATGGCCTGAATAGTGTATTTTTGAGGCCTGGTTATATCTATCTTCAACAGATAATACTGGGCGATTTGTCCGGAGGGGGGGGTCCTGGCTGACAAGGTATAGCTTTGGATTTTTCGGATATTGCTGACCAGCTCGTTTTCGGCTATAGCCAGGTTTCTGGCATCGCGCTGTCCGGCTAAATTGATGCTCAAAACTGAAATTAAAGTCACCATAATCACAATTACAACCAGGAGCTCAATGAGGGTAAACCCCGCTCCACTTTGGAGATTGGAGGTTGGATGATAATTTTTTAAAAACTGCAACATTTTGTTTCAAAATTGTAATTTTTTTACTCTCGCGATTATCAATTTCTGCGCTTATTATACTATCAAATACCTAAAAACGCCAAATACCACTCAAGAAGCTTTTCCCCGTAAAATAAAACCACTATAGCCGCGGGAGTTAAAAATACTCCAAACGGCACCTTGCTTTTTAAAGTTTTTTTTCCAGACACAAGCAACAAAACGGAAACCACGCCGCCCAAAATAATGCCTGCAAACAGAGTCAGCCCGACTAAACGCAAACCCGCGGCCGCCCCTAAAAACAGCATTAATTCCACGTCGCCAAAACCCATCCACAGCCCCGCTTCTCCTCTACGCCATTTGGAAGCATACCACAAGGCCAATATGGGCAAAGCGCCGGCAATGGAGCCTAAGAGAGATGATAAAAAAAGAGAAGGGACGGACAAGACAGCATGATGGGCTATGGCATCAAGGGCCAGATTAACCAGCCACAAAACCGCGGTGAGCGGCAAAACGACATTGGATAAAATAATATAATCTTCCAGGTCGACCACAAAAGTAATAACACAAACGGATATTACCAGCCAAAATTTTAGCAATAGTAAAAAATCCGCCGCTTGCACGGGCCGGACAGCCGCATACGCCCAGACAAAGAGCAGGCCCGAAATCAGCTCAATAATTAAATACCGGAAAGAAATCTTTTTACCGCAATAGCGGCATTTGCCCCCCAGCATCAAAAAGCTTAAGATGGGAATCAAGTCAAAAATTCCCAGGGTCTGATGGCAGTTAGCGCAGGCGGACCTGCCGGTCAATGCTTTGCCCTCAGGCAGGCGCAAAATCGCCACATTCAAAAAACTGCCCACAGCTGAACCAAAAATAAATATTAGCAGCAATATTAAAACCTGCATAAAATTAATCCAACCTGCCCAGTTCCAGATGGACAAACAAAGGCAGCTTGCTGATATCTGGAGTCCCTTTGGCAAATTTCAGTAGGGTTAAAAATGGTGTGGGATCGTCAAACTTTCGCGCCGCGCTCTCCAGGGTTTGCAAAAACATGAATCTGTTTCCTTCCAACTGGTAAATTTTGGCCAAAAACATCCAGGCCTCTATATTTTGAGAGGATAAATTCAATCCTTTACGGACATTATTTATGGCTGAATCATAATTGCCAAAAATAAACTCAAACTGGCCCAATGAAAAATAGTTATTGGCCGCGGCCGGATCCAGCAGTAAGGCCGTGTTGAAGCCGTCCAGAATCTTTTGTTTATAAGCTAAATTATGGGTTTGGTATAAAAACAAATAATACAAATTGGCTGTCTGAATGTAAGTATGGCTTCTGTGCTGGTGGAAATGGCTGAATGAGTCTATGTTGCGGCTTACAGAATTTTCCGGCAGACCGGAATAAATACTGCTTGCCGCCAGGTACTCATAATACAAACTGTTGGCCGGGTTTAAATAAATCGCGGCGCGGGCTAATTTGTAAGCCGGTAAAAATTTCCGGCTGTTGTAATTTTTGACGCTAAAATAAAACAAATGTTCCGCGGCAATAAAGCATAGCGCGTAAATAATTAAACTCCAGCCTAAAACCCGGCCAAGGCTCATAAAAATGGCTTTGGGAAATTTAAAAACAGTCTGTTCAAAAAACAGCGCGCTAATTAAAAAAGCCAAAGCCGCATAGCAGGGAATGGCAACGGGAGAAAACAAAGCCGCCACCAGCCAGGCTAGAATTGCCGAGGCCGCGGCAATAGCGGCAAGGACATTTTCAGAATTTTCAGTTCGCAAAAACTTTTTAAAGTTTACAGCCAGGGGGTAAAAAATTAAAAATAAAAACAACAGTAACAAAGGCAGGCCCCCGGTGACGGCTAAATGCAGGGGCAAATTGTGCGGATCGTCAAAAAAACCTGTGGTTATGGAACTTAAAGCCCGGTGGCTTTCAAAAAATGTTTCAAAATTTCCCGGGCCCTGTCCAAAAATTGGCTGTGATTTAATAGCCTGCCAGCTTAGGCCCCAAATGCCAAGCCGATTTTGAATATTGCTTTCCTTCAAGCTGATAGTTTGGCCCAGGGCGCCGGGACGGGCGAAGTTAAAAAATCCCAGGGCCAAACCTAAAGCTAAGGCCAAACACAGCAGGCACAAACCCACGAATTTTAGTGAAACAAATTTTTTGAAAACCAAGCCTAAAGCTATGGCGGAAAAAATTCCCGTAAACATTGCCAGCAAACTGCCGCGGCTGGAAAATATTATTACCGCCCAAATTTGTAAAAATAAACTTAAGCTATAGTAAACGCGCGCCCAAAAGTTTTTTGAGCCATACAACAAATATAAGCCCACCGGAACAAAACAGGCTATGAACATGCCGGAAAAATTAGGGTTGCCCAAAAAACTGGGAGCCGCGCGGGAGAATAGCTCTACAGTTTGTCCGCCATAATAGCCAAAGCCCACACTCTGCAGCAGCCCCCAAACCGCTGTCAGGCCCGCGCAAAAAAACCAAACTCTAATTAGTGTCCATAACCGGGCTTGGCTAATTCCTGACAGCAAAAAAAGCAATACCGACCAAACCAGGTAAAATAAAAAACCGCTGGTAAACCGCGGATAAAAACCAAAAAAGGCATAATTTTTATCCCCAGCCAGCAGGCTGGCAATCAAGGCCCAAACTAAAAATAAAACTAAAGCCAAAAAAAAAGTCCGGTTGGCCCGTAAGCTAAAGCTATTTAAGTCAGGCTTTGTAAATTTTTTGACAAACTTGAGGCAGGCACAACCGGTCAACAGCATGAGCAGGCCAAATTTGATAATCTCATAATTTTCATAATTAAAATAGTCAAAAGCCAGGGGGATAAGCAGGGCAATTAAAAATAACAGGCCAAATAGTTGATCCTGTCGATAAGGCAGACGGAATTTGCTAACATTGACCATAACTAAATTATTCCAATTTATTTTCTATTTCTGCCCAACTAGTGCGCCTTTAATTTAAATTTGACTACTCAACCCAAACCATAATCCCAATTTTATTGGACAATTCAATCATCCCAACTGGCAAAATTTAAATTATTGGCGCACAAGCTTATTCCAACCAGCCCGATACTGGCCTAAATTTGCTGCCAGGCAAAAATCCAATTCGTAAACCGTTAAAGACACTCTTTTATAGGTAAAATTTTCCTTACACACGCTATTGTCAGTCAGGTTGTCAGGCGCCTGGGAAAAATAAGTCAGCTGGATATTCCGGTCCAAAAATTCCTGGGCAGTGGGATAGCGGTTTTGGTCGCGCAAAAAATAATCCAGGCCCTTTTTCAGCTCTGCCACCATACTCTCCACCTGCTTTGCCCCTGCCACGGCTTTGCCGTGTCTGATGCCTAAAAAAACCGCGGCTACAAAAACAGCAGCCACTACTATGACTGCTAAGACAGCGATGTTGGTTTTTTTAAAAAATTCTCCCATGCAAAAACATATACCAGGCGGCCCGCGCGTTTTTTAAATGCGGGCCGCTTGGTTGGTAACAAAGTGTTACTGAATGCCGGCTTGGGTAAGGGTGTGGATTCCCGCGGCATAACCGCCGGTCTGGGCTCCCAGACAGAAGCTTAAGGTGTAGATTGGGGATACGTTGGTCACAGCTACGGCGGAATAGATGTAATCATTAGCTACTCCACCATTGTAAGCCCCTGTGCAACCGCTATCAGCCGGGGTCGGAGCGACCGGTACTAAGCCAATATAAGTCGGCGTAAATAAGTTGTTTACCACGTTAGTGAAGCCTACGGCTGCGTTTCCAGCCTGGGTTGGATAAGAGTTTCGGTCATTATAGAATATTTCCAAACCCGAAGCTATTTGTCTTACGTCTGCCAGTCTCTTGGCGTCCCTGGCCTTGGCTCGAGCCGAGTTTAAGGCAAGTAAAACCACAGAAGCCAAAAGGCCGATAATCGCAATAACCACCAGTAATTCAATTAAAGTAAAACCAGATTTGTTTTTATTTCTCAATGTTTTCACCCCCAATCGTTATGTAGAATTGAAATATTATTTCAATTAAGTTAGTAATGACATTATAACATCTTAAAGCAATTTAGCAAATAAAGTTATACACACCCAGCCCCAGTTTTGCATAAAAAATTTTAACACCTGGCTGGCTTTTTTGAGAAATGAAATAAAAATTTTTACTTTGGTATTCCATACAAAACTGGAGCTGGGCTAGCCTGCTGTGCTCGCCAAATTGTAAATCGGCAATAAAATGCCGGCAACCAGCACCCCCACGCCAATGCCCAGAATAATCATGATAATCGGCTCCAGCAAGGTGGTCAGGGTGGAAACCTTGGCATCCACCTCCTGTTCATAAAAACCCCCAAGTTTGGCCATGGTATCATCCAGCTGGGCAGTCTGTTCTCCGACTTTTATCATTTGGATGACAATAATCGGAAATTCCGGATGTCCCGACAGGCTTTCGCTGACCGTCTGGCCCTGCTGAATTTTTGTGACGGCAGCTAAAATAATATCCCGGTAGATAACGTTGTTAATGACTTCTGCGACTATCTGCAAGGCCTTAATAATCGGGATACCGCCAACAACTAAAGTCGCCAGGTTGGCGGAAAAACGCTCCAGATATATTTTTTTGAAAATCTCCCCAACGACGGGCAAATGAATTTTTAACCTGTCCCAGACATATCTGCCATTTACCGTGGTGACGTAGTACCGGCCCAATAAAATAGCCGCCGCCATCAGCATTAAAATTATCCACCAGAATTTATTAAAAAAATCGGTAAAAGTAATTAATACCAAAGACACCGGCGGCAATTGCCCTCCCTGCTCCTTCAGCACCGAGGTTAAATTGGGCAGGACAAATTTAAACATCAGCAGACCAATAACCAGCAAAGCGGCGAGCACAAAAACCGGATAGGTCATGGCTCCTTTAACCTTGCTTTGCAATTTGTAATTTTTTTCCAGCTGGTCCGCCAGATAAACCAGGGCTTTGTCCAGGGAACCGGAGACTTCACCCGACATAACCATGCTGACATACACACTGCCGAACACCTCCTGATGCTTGTCTAAAGCGTTAGACAGACTGTCGCCATTTTCTACCGAAGCGATAAGGTCGACTATAATACTCAAAAGGTATTTACCGGTAATCTGGTCCTGGAGTATCCTTAGCGCCTGAATGATTGGCACGCGCGCGGCAATTAAAGTGGCGAGCTGCCTGGAAAACAGCACCAGTTCTTTATGGTTGACGCGGCGGCCAAACGGATTGAATTTATCCAGTAAATTATCCGGCTGCTCCTGCAGGGAAAAAATTGTCAGCCCATTTTCAGTCAGCAGGGCCTCGGCCTTGTTTTGATCCACAGCTACAACCACACCGCTTTGAATCTTGCCCGCATTATTTCTGGCTTTGTATTTAAATTTCATAGCTTTACTAACTACTAATCCTTACTAATATACTAATACTTGGCCACGGATTAGTATATTAGTAACCAATTCGTAGTTGGTAAAGACAGTTACTAGTGTGCCATTAATTTAATTCTGATGATGCAAAATTTGCAAAAGCCCTTAATTTATTGGCCATTTACAGTATCCTCACCCGTCAAATTTAAATTAAAGGCACACTAGGATATCAGGGAAAGAAAATACTCGTTATCCAGAACAAAATTCTGCGCCACTTCAAACTCTACCAAACCCTGCTTGACCAGCAAAGCCAGGGTTTTATCCAGCGGCACCATGCCCTCTTCCAAACTGGTGTGGATAATGTTGGCAATTTCATAAGTCTTATTGTCGCGGATTACATTCCTGACCGCGTGGTTGGCCATCATGATTTCATAAGCCGGAACCTGCCCGCCCCCGATTTTGCGCAGCAAACGCAAAGATACCACCCCGACCAGCACATTGGCCAGCTGGCCGCGGACCTGTTGCTGCTGGGCAGAGGGGAAAACATCTACAATACGGTCAATGCTCTGGGGGGCGTCGTTGGTATGCAGGGTGGCAAAAACCAAATGTCCGGTTTCCGCGATTGTCAGGGCGCTGGAGATGGATTCCAAATCGCGAATTTCGCCTAAGAGCACAATATTTATATCTTCGCGCAGGGCAGCGCGCAGGGCAGCGGCAAAAGTTTTGGTGTCGGAATACAGCTCCCTCTGGGAAATAATCGATTTATTGGCAATAAAGATATACTCAATGGGATCTTCAATGGTTAAAATATGCTCACTTCGGGTATTGTTGATTTCGTTGATCATGGCGGCCAAAGCCGTTGATTTGCCGTGGCCGGTAGGCCCTACCATTAAAACCAACCCCTGTTTCTTTTCAATAAATTTTCTTAAAGCCGCCGGCAGGTTAAGCTCTTCTAAGGTTTTAATGTGGTTGGGAATTAGCCGTAAGGCCAGACTCAACACCCCTTTCTGCCGGTAAACGTTAACGCGAAAACGGACATTATCCTTGAAAGAGTAGGAAAAATCCAGCTGCATTTCTGATTCGAACATTTTTTTCTGCTCGCCGCTCAGCAAAACACTGAGCAAGTCAGTAAGATTATCGTTGCTCAAAACCTGATAATTATCCAAACGGATAAGTTCGGTATCCACGCGAATGGTAGGCGGTTCGCTCACCATTAAATGCAAATCCGAAGCGTTGCGTTCCAGGACCAAAGAAAGCAATTTATTCAATTCAAGTTCACTGGCTTTGTACATAAATATACTCAATTGCTAAATTAATTTAGATATAATACTCCGAAGCTTATGTTGTTATTACTTAATTTTATCGGTTATTATTAATTTTATCCAAAACACAAAATCGGAATTTGATTAGCGAAGGAGTATATATCGAATTTACTAATTAGATTCGTTCCATTCGTTGATTCGATTTATTATAAAATGCTTCTTACAATATGCACCAAATCATGGGGACGGGAAAATCTGGTATTGATATGGCTTGATACCCCCATTGCCATTAATTCTTTAACCTGCTGCTCCCCGCTTAAGCCGGTGCTAATCAAGCGCAGTCCCGGAAAATCGAAGCTTAAATCGCTAAACAAACGGCCGAGCTGGACCATAGTCGAGGGGGATAGGCAATCGGCGTTAAAAATTATTACGTGCGGCTTCCAACTGCTTACCTTGTCGCGCGCTTCAGAGAGCTTAGGACAATTATAAACATCGAAACTGTGGGCGGTTAAATAATACCGGTATAAGGCAAAGACGTATTCTTCCGGCTCATAAATTAAAATCTTTTTTGGCTGCGCTGTTAAAACCGTCAGGTCCGCGATATTTAATTTTTGTCTGAAAAAGTAAGCCATAAGTAATTGAGCAAAATTTAAATGATTTAAAAGATTGGTCATGATTGTTTAAGATTCTTGTCAATCTTGATCAATTATCTCAATCTTGTCATTCAGTAGTCACCCTAATCACCTCATCCATGGTGGTTTCTCCCCGAAGCACCTTAATAATCCCGTCCTGCTTCATGGTAATCATGCCCATTTTTAAAGTGGCTTCGTAGATTTTATGGGCCGAAGACTTGGCCATAATCAAATCCTGGATGTCAGGCACCATAGGCAGGACTTCAAAAATCCCGTATCTGCCCACATAGCCCGTATGCCCGCATTTCTCACAGCCCTGTCCCTTAAAAACTTTGAGGCTGGTTTTTTCAAAACCTTCAAAATAATCTTCCGGGATGGTCGCCAGGTTTTTTTTAATTTCTTCCTCCAGCGCTTTGCTAAGTTCCGCCTGCACGCGGCAATCCGGACAAATTTTTCTGACCAGCCGCTGGGCCATAACCACATTAACCGAGGCAATTAATAAAAACGGCTCTATGCCCATATCTATAAGCCTGGGCATGGCGCCAATGGAATTATTTGTGTGCAAAGTGGAAAATAATAAGTGCCCGGTTAAGGCGGCATGAACCGCGATTTCCGCAGTTTCTTTGTCGCGGATTTCCCCCACCATGACAATATTAGGATCCTGTCTTAAAATGCTGCGCAGTCCCGAAGCAAAAGTCAGGCCAATGTCCTGATTAATCTGGCTTTGGTTGACGCCTTCTATAAAGTATTCTACCGGGTCTTCCAGGGTTACAATGTTGACCGAAGCGGTATTAAGAATGCTTAAAATAGAATATAGGGTGGTGGATTTACCGCTGCCGGTTGGGCCGGTAATCAGGAAGATGCCGTGGGTTTTTTGGATGTTTTCCTTAACCCATTGCAAAGCGCGTCCGCGGATACCCAACTGGTCTAAGCTTGGGGCTTTAGACGTCTTATCTAAAATACGCATGACAATTTTTTCGCCATAAATCAGGGGTAAGATTGCCACACGCAAATCCACCGCCTTTTTGCCGACTTCCATATGGAAACGGCCGTCCTGCGGCAGTCGGGATTCATCAATCTTCAAATTGGATAAAATCTTTATGCGTGTCACAATAGCCAACTGGACTGTTTTTGGCAGCATCAATGAGGTGCGCAAAATACCGTCAATACGGTAGCGGACGCGGACGTCTTTTTCCGAAGGCTCAACATGGATGTCCGAGGCGTTGGCTTCGATGGCATTGCTTAAAATCACTTCTACAATTTTGATTATCGGCGCGTCTTCAATAACCCGGGGTTTGATTTCTTTTTTTATCTGCACCTGCACCGCTTCCGCCGACTCCTGGGTCTCAATGTCCTTTAAGGCTTCGCCCACCACCTTTTTTAAGCTTCGTTTTTTGCCGATCAAAATTTTAATCGAGGTTGGCGAAGCTATATAGAGTTGCACCTGCAAATTTTGTTCGCGGCTTAAAAATTCCAGCGCCTCCAGCGCCGACAAATTGCCGGGATCGGCCGTGGCAACTTTCAAATTCTCTTCGGCTAACTCAAAGGGCACAAAATTATAAAAACTAATGGATTCCATAGGAATCAGGTCAAACACATTTGCCGGGACCTGAGCCTGGCGCAAGTCCACATAAGGCAGATTAAAAAAAGCCGCCTTGGCTTTGGCTAAATCTTCCTCATCCAGAATTTTTTGGGCTATTAACTGCTGGCCGAGATCTTCTCCATTTTGTTGCCTCAAAGCCTGGACCTGCGCCAGCGCCTGGGCTTGGACAAAGCCGTTGTCAACTAAAAATTTTTCAAACCCCGGCGCCGCAGAGGTGTTGCTGCTATTGGTTTTTGCCGGGGTATCCACCCCGTTAAAATTTTCCATCGGTTAAGTGAAGCAATAATTTTTTATATGACTTGACCCTGTTTAAACTTTTCATCAGCCGGCAAACTCTAATCGGGTCCAGAGTTGGAATTAAAATTTTTAAATGCCGGAAATTTTTCGCGGCTTGCTTACCGGCAGTCAGGTTTTGGTGTAAATCTGTTGGGGTTATTGTCCGGCAAGAGGATTAATAAGCTCATCAGGCGGTATGCCAACTTCCCTTTTGGCATCGACTTGAGGATACTGGATAACGTTATACTCAAAACGATTCTCGTCTATTACTTTAAAATTCAAACTTCTGCCGTTGGGTAAAATATCATCCTGACTCTTCTGCGCGGCAGGTATGCCCGCCAAAAAGTTGGGAGGAGGAGAGATGCTGTTTTTAAAAAACGAGTTGTATAAAATAATCGCTGCTCCGCCGAAGGCCGAGACAATTACCACCAGTTGAATTATTAGTTTTTTGTCCATTGTTTAAAAATTAGCCGGTTGTTGAATGCGAAGCTTGCTTTAAGGAGCAAAGTAGTAAGCAGTAATGCTAAGTTTCATATTCAGGTTGCCCTCAGTACCCGAGTCAAGGCTTAAATCAGTCACGTCTATTAACCTTCCGCTGGTTTCCAGCTTGCGCAAAAAGGCAGTCAGCTGGTTTAAAGAGCCAATAACGTAGACTGTTCCGCTCAACTTCTGCAGCTCCCTCTTGGGGGCAAAAACATCTTTCAACAAATCCTTGTCCCCGGCAACCACGCCGTTTGGCTTGCCCGAAAGGTTTATATTGCCTAGCGTGACCCCAGAGGATCTGGCAAAAGCATCAATTAAAAGGTTAAGTCTTAAACTCTTGCCGTCTAAGGGCAAGGCTTTATCCAGGTCCGCAATCTCATTTTGATGAGACTGGAGGCTTTTGGCCAATTCCCTAAGTGTGTCTAATTTACCCGCTATCAATTTTTGTTCTTCCTTAATTTTTGTCAGCTCACGTCTTTTTTCATCGCCCTGGTTCTTTTTAGGCAGAATAACGAACCAAACCAGCAAAAGGCTGATTATAACCAGCAGCCCTATTTCCACAAAAGGGTTACGGAATGCTGTTCTGCCCTGCAAAGCGGCGGCCGGTTTGGAAAAATTAATGTTCATAGCTTTTTAAATTTTTATTTCTTCGCGTTCTTATCATGATACTCTATGACTTCCTGATTAAAATCCATTTTGGCCTGAAACTGTATGGAGTTAGAAGTTACCCCCTGGATTTTACTAAAGCTGCCTATGCGGATATTGCTAAAGTTCTGGTTATAATCCGGGAGGTCAAAAACCTGCATATATTTATCCAAATCCGCCAGGCTGGGCACAATGACGTTAATTGTCAGCTCCCCGCTGGAACCCATAGTTAGGCTTTTGTAGCCGGCGGTTTTTAAAGTCACCCGAGCCACCTCCGGCATCAGTTGCGACCAGTAGACGTGCTTGCTGACTAAATCCGCCAGGCTCTTGAGTTGCGCTTGTCGCGTAAAAATCTCCTTTTGATTTTGAATGTCAGAACCGGATTTCAGGTCAAGGTTAATTTTCTTCCGGACGTCCTGGACTTGGTTCTCGAGGTTGCGAAAATTAAAAAACTGCCAAATATAATACCCCACCAGCGAAGCTAAAACAACCCAAAAAATTCCAGCTAAAATTTTTGGCAGTTTTTTCTGCCATTCACCACTCGCGCTTTGTTTTAATAAATTTATTTGCGCCACGATTTTGTTGACAAAAATCTCAAAATTAAACAAAATTTAGTCTGTGGTTTTCTCTATAATTTTGTCAATTTTATTTAATTTTTTAAATTTTGATCATTTATTTTCTTTTCTTAAGGCTAAACCTATGGCCACCGCCAGGCTCAAACTATAGCGTTTTAAAATTGGCTCCAGCGGCTTACTGTAGCCAACTGAAGACAACGGGTTGCCCAGCTCCACATCAATGCCTAAATCCTCGAAAAATCGGGCAATACCGGGCAAATTAGCGCCGCCGCCAACCAGCAAAATTTTTTTTATGCTGACATTTTGAGACTGGGACAGGGTTAGCAACTGTTTAACTTCATTTTTTATAAGATTCAACACCGGCCTAACCGTATCAGGAATAAAAGTCGCCGAACTTACGCCAAAATCTTTTTTAAATTGCTCGGCGCGCATTACGCTGATATTCAAACTTTCGGCAATTTTGTCAGTGATGGTATCGCCCCCAATATTTAAATTTCGGGACAATTTTAAAAATCCGTTTTCAATTATATTCACTCCGGTAGCCCGCGCGCCTATATCTATTATAATACAATTTGTGGCCCCACCACCAATTAAAGAACGGATAAGAGCTAAAGCTTCAATTTCCCCCACTTCCGGAATCAGGCCGGCTTGGGAAAATACCTCCTTATAATTCCTGGTGGTCTGTTTAGGAACAGCGGTAAGTAAAATTTTTAAAGGGTTTAATGAGCCGGGCTCTTTGGCGACTATAGTCCAGGAAAGATCAATATCCGATAAAGCCTGGGGCACATATTTTTTTGCTTCAAATTCCACCGCCGAATCCAGTTCTTTTTCGGTTAATTCCGGCATGCTCATAACCGAAGTAAATACGGCGCTGTTGGGAAAGCTGATTACGCAACGTTTAGCCGTTACGCCGGCCTTTTGGGTCAAAACCCGTAAAATGTCAGCCATTTGCCGGATGGTGGTGTCATCATTTTTTCCTGTTAATTGATATTTAATATTAACAAGGCCATAAGTATCTAAAACCGGCTTAACTCCCTGGGAAATCTGGACGATTTTAATGTTTGCTGTGCCGATATCTACGCCCAAAATTGTGTCTTTTTTGCCAAATATTTTGTCTAAAAACATCCCGCTTGAATTTTAATTTTGGTTTCCTTACAACCTTTGCCGAATGAAGATTATTAACTTCATAATAATATATTATTTGATTATTGTCAAAATTAGATTGATCTGATAAAATTTGGTGGAATTGATCTAGAAATTTAAGGTTTGATAGCGCGAAGAAAAATGCGACGAGGGTGTGTAGCTCAGCTGGTTAGAGCATTCGCCCCGCACCTTCCAATGTAAATTTTAATTAGATTGTTAATTCTACTTTTGCCACTTGGGCGTATAGCTCAGTTGGTTAGAGCGCGTCACTGATAATGACGAGGTCTCTGGTTCAAATCCAGATACGCCCACCAGTGACGCCCAAGTGGCAGAATTAGTAATTCTGTTGTTTAAAGTTCTAGACAGAAGGTGCGGGGCGAGCTGATAATGACGGGGTCGCAGAGCCTGTCCTGAGCGAAGTCGAAGGATTCAATCCCTGCCACACGCACCAGATGAGTTCGTAAAGTTTATAAAGTTAAAAGTTATAAAGGAGCGTGCGAGGCTCCGACTTTACAAACTTTATGAACTTTACAAACTTTATAACTTTTTTATGAGATTTATTTTAGCTCCCCTGGTTTTCGCCCTTGGCGTGCTGTGCATGAAATACTCCGTCAAAATTACCGACCAGTTTTCGGGAAAAATTGATTTTGCGGAAAAATATTTGGGTATCGGCATTGCCTCCGGCACCTATACCTGGTGGAAGCTCTTCGGTCTG
The DNA here is from genome assembly GCA_023245915.1 of Candidatus Doudnabacteria bacterium. Taxonomy (GTDB): domain Bacteria; phylum Patescibacteriota; class Doudnabacteria; order UBA920; family UBA920; genus PALSA-1336. Next base: position 16,758 of record JAHFJK010000005.1, read on the forward strand.
GCCATGTGCGTTTTAAGCGTGTTATGGCTGTTTAATATGCTGCCTGGCGGAGCGGCTAGTGTTGGCCCTACTTCTTTTTTGATCTCAACCGTTAACAGTTAGTTAATCGTCAATGGTTTACCTGCGGGCCGTTAGCTCATTTGGTAGAGCACCACATTTGCAATGTGGGGGTGGCCGGTTCAAATCCGGCACGGTCCACCAATTTTAAAATTAGTCCCAAAGGGAGTTCGACTGCGTCCCGTAGCACCAAGGGATTCTCCCTGAGGTCCACAAGAATAGCAACAAACTTTATCCGTCCAGTTAAGGGCGGTTTTGATTATCTTTTATCTTTTATATATAATCTGGTATATGCTCCAGACTTTTAAAAAAGCTACGGATGTTGCTTTGGCGGAGATAAACGAAGAAAAAAAGATTCGAAAAACAGAAGAACTTTTTCTGTTGTTTTCCATGGGCAGCCAGTTTGACCATCTCATAAAACAAAAACTGGACGGCTTGGGCGTTTTTTGTTTAGTGGCAGATCCTGCAACAGTTACGGCTGATGATGTTAAAAAGTTAAACCCGATTGGGATAATTTTGTCCGGCGGCCCGGCTTCAGCTTACGAAGAGCCGCCTTTTGATGGAAAAATTTTTGACCTTGGCATTCCGGTTTTAGGAATATGTTTAGGCTTTCAAATGTGGGCGCATCATATTGGCGTTAAAATTTCGCTCTCATCTAAAAGAGAATTTGGGACTCATATTTTTCGGAGATCCCCCGAAGCCTTGGCGAAGGGGGATGGAATTTCAAAGTTGTTTGATGGTTTACCCGATAAATTTAAAGTCATGGAAACCCATGGCGACATAATTTCTGCTGATGATAAACTGACCATAACCGGTACAACTGATAACACACCCGTTGCCGCTGGCCAGTATAAAAATTTATACGGCGTGCAGTTCCACCCTGAAGTTACGGAAACAGAAAATGGTGGAAAAATTTATGAAAATTTTTGTTTTAAAGTTTGCGGGGCTAAAGACAAATTTCCTGCGTCTGAAGTAGCCAAAAAGAAAATTGCTGATTTGAAAAATCAAATCGGCAATAAAAAGGTTTTGCTCGCGCTTTCCGGAGGCACCGATTCAGCCACAGTCGCGTATCTGTTAAAAGAGGCGTTGCCTGGCCCCCCCTCTTTTCAAAAGAGGGGGCCGGGGGGAGTTCAAATTCTCGGCATCTACATAAAAGGCATTGACCGTCCCGATGATGAACAGCATGTCAAAAAATATTTCGGTAACGAGAGCTGGATAAATTTAAAAATTGTTGATGCCACCGATGATTTCCTCAAAGCGCTAAAAGGCAAAACTAGTATGAATGAGAAAAGGCTGGCCATGAGGGACATATATAAAAATATTTTAGAAATAGAAGCAAAGGAATTTGGCGCGGATTTTATTGCCCAAGGGACTTTATATACCGATATTTCCGAAAGCGGCGGCGGTTATGACACCGGCGCCAAAAAAGCCCAAATAAAAATCCACCATAACGTGGACTTAAAATTTTCTTTGCCAGAGATCGAGCCTTTGGCCGACTGTGTCAAAGACACCGGCCGTAATATTGGCAAAGCCTTGGGTGTACCTGATGAATTACTATTGCGCCAACCTTTTCCCGGGCCTGGTTTGGTGGTCAGGATTGAAGGTGAGGTTACTCCGGAAAAACTTCATACTGCAAGGCTTGTTGATGGCATTTATATTGAAGAGATGAGAAAATGGAAACTTGCTTCCTCTCCTCCCCCCTTTCAAAAGGGGGGGCAGGGGGAGGTTGATTCGATAAGCCTTTATAATTCCATTTGGCAGGCCGGAGCAGTAGTTACCAATTCCATGATAACCTGCACTAAAGGCGATGACGCGGCCGAAGGGTACGTAATAGCGCTTTGGGCAGTGTGGAGCGTTAACGGCTTTACCGCCCGCGCCGCGGAATTGCCTTACGACTTTTTAAAACACGTGGCCCAAAGAATGACCAATGAAATAAGGGAAGTCGGCGGAGTGGTTTATAGGATAAGCGATAAGCCTCCGGTGACAATTGAGTGGGGATAAGATTTATGTTATGTTTCAAATACTGATAAAAATATGAAAAAATTATTCCAAGATACATCGGAACAAATTTTAAAAAATAACGAAAGCGTCAAAAAACCTTTTTTTAGAGAAACCCCAAACTCTTTAAGATGGTATTTAATCATTGCGGGAGTTTTGGGGATGAGAAACATTTTAGACGTAGTTCCTATTTTCCAAAAAAATGCTTTTCTTGGATTGACTATAGCTATTAGTTCCGTTTGTGGATTTATAACTTTTTACATAGCGATTAAAATTAACTTTCTAATTAAAGAAAAGGCTCTTTGGGTTATCAAATTTTTTTGGATTCAGTTCGGTTTTTCTGTATTATTTTTACTGTATGCCAGCTATATTTACGGCTTCTTCGATAGATATTTTCTTCTAATTGTTTTAATAAGTTACGGAATAACCAAAATTATTGTGAATAGCTTTAATCGTTTCTTTAAAGAATCTTTATAGTTTATTTTTAGCTTCATACTAACTTTTTATAGAATACCTCCAACCATTCATGGCCCCATCCCAAAGACACCGCTTGTTTAAAAAGTAAAATCCTCGCACCTCTTTCTATCGCTTTTAAATCTCCACCGGTAAGGAATCTTTTGGGTTTTTGTTTTCTGATCCTCACGTGTAGCTAAACCTTCTTAGGATTATCAAAAATTGCCACTGCCAAACCGACAATAATAACTATAGCTGAGATAATATTGAGAATTATTTGAGCATTCATAATTATTTTTTTAAATTATTCCTAATAACGAAATAGCCAATAATTAAAATAATTGTCAGAACTACGTAAACCAGCTGAAGATAGTTTATATTATTCATATTTTTGAAGACGGTAAAATTTTCAGGGCGATAAAAACAAACAATAAAGAAGCAACCATACCAGTAACAAACAACCACAGACTAAAAGCGCCAAAAGAACTTCCGGGGATAAAAATTGGCACAAAAATTGATCCGACAAGCAGTTTAGAAATATCAAGCAAATATTCGGAAATTTTAGTTAATTGGGAGTCCGACAATTTCATATTTTTATATGAAACCCAATTTTATTCAGCGTCAAATCAGCGTAAATATCAGCGTCCCTTCAGCGATCTTACTCCCTCTGATAATTCGGCGCTTCTTTGGTAATTTGCACATCGTGGACATGGGATTCGCGCAGACCAGCCGAGCTAATCCGCAAAAAACGGGCCCTGGTTTGCAATTCTTTCAAATTGTGCGCGCCGCAATAGCCCATGCCCGACTTTACTCCGCCAACCAGCTGATTCACCATGCCTTCCAAAGGCCCTTTGTGAGCTACCCTGCCTTCAATGCCTTCGGGTACTAATTTACCGGCCGCGACCTGGTCTTGGCCGTAGCGGTCCTTGCTTCCCTGTTTCATCGCGCCGATTGAACCCATACCACGGTAGGATTTAAACTGCCTACCCTGAAATAAAATAGTTTCTCCGGGCGATTCTTCCGTCCCCGCAAACAGCGAACCAATCATCACGCTTTGCGCGCCTGCGGCAATGGCTTTGGTAATGTCGCCGGAAAATTTAATGCCGCCGTCAGCAATTAATGGCACTTTAGCCTTTTTAGCCGCCTTGGCCGCTTCCATAATGGCGTAAATTTGCGGCACGCCCGCGCCACTCACAATTCTCGTGGTACAAATACTGCCTGGCCCCATGCCCACCTTGACTGCATCTGCTCCGGCTTTAATTAAAGCAGCCGCAGCGTCTGATGACGCTATGTTACCAGCAACTAAATCTACACTGGAAAATTTCTTTTTAATCTTTTTAACCGCCTCCAGCACCCGCTTGGTATGCCCATGCGCAGTATCAATCACCAACGCGTCCACCTTTGCCTTGACCAAAGCCTCAGCGCGCTGTAAAAAATCACCCACCGGTCCAATTGCGGCTGCCACACGCAAACGGCCTAACTTGTCCTTTGCCGCCAGGGGATGTTTTGTAGCTTTTTCAATGTCCTTGATGGTAATCAAACCCTTGAGTTTGCCGGCTTTGTCCACAACCGGCAATTTTTCCACGCGGTGGTTTTGAAAAATTTCCCGGGCTTTTTCCAAAGATGTGCCGACCGGGGCAGTTAACAAATTCTTTTTGGTCATTACATCCGCCACACGTAAATGCAGCCTGGACTCAAACTGCAAGTCGCGATGGGTTAATATGCCTACTAATTTTGAAGCTTTATCTACAACCGGAAAACCGGAAACTCCCCGCTTCTCCATAATCTGTAAGGCGTGCGCAATGGTATCTTCCGGCGACAAGGTTACCGGATCAATCACCATACCGCTTTCAAAACGTTTTACCTTCTCCACTTCCGTGGCCTGTTCTTCTATGGAAAAATTTTTATGGATAACCCCAATGCCTCCGGCCTGCCCCAAAGCAATTGCAAGGCGGCTGTCCGTTACCGTGTCCATGGCCGCGCTTACTATTGGAATGTTTAATTTAATATTCCTGCTGAACTGCGTGCTTACATCCGCTTCAGCAGGCAGCACATCACTGTATTGCGGCTCCAGCAATACGTCGTCAAAGGTAAGCCCCGTTACAAAATTTTCATAATCTCCATTTTTTGGCATGTTATTAAATTTGTTGATGATCCAAAATTTCTTCTACCACCAAAAATTTTGTAACGGGGTAAACTTCATAATTTGATTTGCCATAAGGTTGATGTAAACCCCGTTAGAAAATTCTTTATTTTCGACAAAATAAAATAAATTTTTTAAATATTTTTTGTATGCTCAAAAAGTTTAAAATCCCACCAATTCTCTAACGGGGTAAATATTTTAAGGAGCATAGCAGGTTTTTAGCTTTTCGTCTACAGCATCAGCATCGGCCGGACAAGCTTAATTAAACAACACATAATTAAACAACACATTTTTATTGAGGAGGCTTTATGCTATACTTTAAAATAACTATTAACAACAACATTATATGCCAGTAGCAGAAATGGGACAACGACGATATTTGGAAACATTTAATAAATCGACTACCCCTGCTAGCATAGAGAAGCCGAAATTATCTTTAAACGCAATCGCCAAACAAGCTGCAGTTACAATATACACGGAAACAGGCCGTGATCTTCTAA
>JAHFJK010000051.1 GCA_023245915.1 Candidatus Doudnabacteria bacterium
TTCAAATCCAGGAAGGTGAATTTTTTGTTTTGCTCGGCCCTTCGGGTTGCGGCAAATCCACGCTCTTGCGCATAATGAGCGGTTTAGATAAAGAGTTTCGGGGACAAGTAAATAATTCTGGTGATTTTAAAAACAGCGACATTAGTTTTGTGTTCCAGCAGTTTGCTTTGTTGCCTTGGTTGACTCTTGAGCAGAATGTGGCTTTAGGATTGATTGCAAGAAAAGTCGAGGACAGTAAAGTACGCACGATTGTAAACAATGAGCTTAAAGCTTTTGGCTTGGAAAAATTGGCTGGAAGCTATCCCAAAGAGCTTTCCGGCGGCCAAAAACAGCGCGTGGGTTTGGCCCGGGCTTTTGCGACTAATCCAAAACTCTTGTTTATGGATGAGCCTTTCTCCGCGCTCGACAGCTTTATTGCAAAAGAATTAAGAGAAAAGCTTTTGCGGGTCTGGCAGGCAAGAAAGCCAACCGTAATTATGGTTACTCATAACATTTCCGAAGCCATTGAACTGGCTGACCGCATTGCTGTAATGTCATCGCGTCCGGGGAAAATAGAAAAAATTGTTTTAAATCCCCTGTCCCGTCCCCGCCCCATGCGCGGCAAAGAAGTTTTTGCTTTGGAAGATGAGCTTTATGGGTTAGTAAAACCATAAAACCCTCCTAAGCGGAGGGTTTTAGATTATTAGGCTTAAATTTGAGTTGATTATTATCGGCTGCATGGCGGCGAGTTCGGAGGTGTAGGGCAAATCGGGCAGCGGATTTAAGCAATAAAGTTTTTTATTTAAGACATGAGCAAACCCCATTTCCAAAAAAGTGTTGCCGCCGATGTAGTTTTTCACTCCCCTTTTGTCAATGTTGACCACCAGCACGACATCGTGGTTTTTGATTTTTTCGTAGTAGCCGCGGATTAAATCAAACTTAATTTTATCGTCGGCTTTTTCCTCTACCGAAACCCCGGTCCGATTTTTTAAATATTCGTTTTTCAAACTTGTGGGAATTTCCACTTCATGTCCCATAGTTTCCAGTTGGCGCTGGATGTCAATAATTTCTTTTCCGGCGGCAATGGAGCCGCAAATTATTATTTTCATAATTAAGATATAGAGATTTGGAGTTCGGCGTTTAGGGCTTCTGTGACTTTTTTAAGGAAGTTCAGGCTGGGGTTATAAGAGCCTTGCTCCAGTCGGGAAATAGCCGATTGTTTGGTGCCAATTTTTTTGGCCAATTGGGCTTGGGTCAATTTTTGCTCCAACCGTTTTTGAATAAGTGCTTCAATTAAAGCAAACTCCGGGCCTAACGCATCGTAGGCTTTCTTGACCGTCTTGTCTTTTAGAAGTTCTTTTTTTAGAGTCTTAAAAGTTTTCATAAAACTATTATAACTTATATGTTATATTATGTCAACAGTTTTAACTTTGAGAGAGCTGTTTTGAGTTCTTTTGCAGGTATTTTTTGGCTTTTTTTAACAAACCCGTGTAATAAAAACGCGGAGTTTTTATGAAATGTATAAAAAATCCGAATTTCTTGCCGCCCGCGGACCCTTAATTCAAATAAGGACCCGGCAATTTTTTTAGAGTGGGGCCAAGGTAGCATTGCGCCAAAGGTTTCCAGTAAATCCAAAGCCCTGACTACTTTGGCTATGGCCGGAGTGTCCAAAGACTTAATAAATTTTTCAACTTTCGGGTCTTATTTAATTCCCATAAACGGTCGTATATTATATATGGTATACAATCGTTCACTATTTGTCAATAGACCTTACCCACATTTAATTTTTTAATAAGTTTTATTTTTTTCTTTCTCGGCCATTTTTTTACTTCTGCTTCTCTGCTTAAAGTCTTGCCCCACGATTTAAACTTTTCTGAATAAACAATTTTCCCGCCGCCGCGGGATTTAACATATTTAGAACCAATTCCAGAGTTATGTTTTTTTATTCTAGCAGTCAAATTTTTACAACTGCCGCAGTAAAAGCTTTCGTCTTTGCATTTGAGGATGTAGAAATAGAACATTTATTTTAACGCGGCAATTTCATCGCGAAGCAGGCTTAACACCTCACGCTTTAAAGATTTGCGTATTTGGGCAAATTTATCTGGAGGCAAAAGAAAGCTTAAATCTTCGGTAATTATTTTGTCTGTTACATGGCTTTCAGTAAACTCAATTAAACCAATAAAAAAAATTTTGGCACTGACTTTTCGCCTTTCTTCTATTACTGCTTTGTTGTAATTAAACCCTTGCAGAAAAAAACTGTGAATATCAAAGACATCCCGTCCGGCGATGTGGTTGGTTTTTTCAAAGCGGTCTATAAGGGCAACAAGCTTATGCGCAAATAAAGTTTCTTTGGTCTGACAGGTTAAAATCCTGTCAATTTCTATAAATCTTTGCGGTTCGTATTGGCTGGACGCAAAAAGCGGAAAAGACGCTTCAATTTTTAAAGTATTGCGACCGATGTTGTCATACTTCAAAAAATATTGAAGCCCGTTTTTACTGGAATCTTTTATTGCCAGGCCGCAATTTTTAAAGACAATTTCCAGTTGTTTGCGCGTTTCGGGAATTTTTTCTTGTTTGCCCGAGTAATCAAAATCCAAATCCACCGAAAACCGGTTAAGCCAATCAAGCATAGCCGCGCAAGTTCCGCCTTTAAAGTATAAAACTTCAGAAAGTTTAGAGTCGTCGGCAATTGCCTCCAAAAGCCTATACAGCCAGGCTTTATGTACGGCGTCTTTTTTATTTGGCAGAGTCATCATAAAAATTAGTGCGCCATTAATTTAATTCTAATGATTGACAATTTGCAAAAGCCATTAATTCCTTGAGAATTTACAGCATCCTCATCCGTCAAATTTAAATTAAAGTCACACTAGTACCCGACTTTTTCAATTATGCTTTTAAGAATTTTTTTATTGATTGTTTTTGAAGCAAAACCATCCAAATATTTTTTGGGGCTAAAATACAGTATGTCAGCCGCCGCTCTTTCCGGGGAAGCAGTCCTAATTCCATTTATGATTTCAATGCCGGCATTGTTATATAAAAATAAATCGCGCAGCTGCCTTGACCTAAATTTAGTTCCGCCGACCGTAAACCTTTTTGAGGTTTTGCTTACTAAGGTAATTTCCTTTGGCGGCTGGTTTACAATTCCGCTGTCAAACAATACCGACTCGCAGGAAATATATGCGGCGCCATGCAGGGCTTTTATGCCTATTAGGCGCGGGTCAACATCGGCAATTTTTTTTATTGAATAAAGCCCGTGATAAATATGATAAATTAATCCCCGGGCAATGTACCTGGAAACGGTAGTGTACAAAGTATTTTTGTTTCTGATATTCCATAAATTGGCTAAGTCGCCAATATGAAATACTGTTTCACCCAAACTAGCTAATTTCGCCATCCTCTCCCCGCCCGAAACCCGCTTGTCTTTGGGTAAAATGGTATTTTTTGATGTATTTTTAGAATTCATGTATTATGTACTTATATGTACATAATACTATAACTTTAAGTATTTGTCAAATTCCATTCTTTCCCCAATAAACCGTGCCGTCTTTGCATTTGAGGATGTAAAAGTAGAACATTAGCGCCACTATTAACGTCGGTCTATATTAGTGTTAATTCCTTCAAGTGATTCTTTAGGCCTTCTTTGTCTGGCCTCTTCAAGAAAGGCTTCTTCTCCGTCGATGTGACCTTCCAATAAGCCCCTTTCTTTCAAATCGTCAAAAATATATTGGGCTACTAACCCTACTTTATCTCTGCCTGAATAATCAAGCCAAGCTATTTCAGCTATTTCAGACTTTTGAGGATCAGCTGTTGGTTCCCCCTCATACTCAGCTGTATAACAATTCATTCTGACTATAGTTCCCTCTGATCTGCCATGAGCTTGAGCCTCAAATGATCCAAAAAACTTTATAGTTTTAGGTTTTATCTTAATATTTAGCTCTTCCCCATTTTCACGTACCAAACATTCTTGATCGGTTTCCATTGTTCCATCATCTTTAGGTTTGTGTTTGCCACCAGGCATATAAAAAGTATCTGGATTTTTCTTGGAACGGGCGACTAATATTTTTCCACTCTTTATTTCCACTAGGGCCGGTTTATCAATGTAAGTTTTATCCATAAAATTGTTGGCTGATTTGAGTTTTTTTGGTGGACCTGGCGAGAATCCTGCTTCGCGTCCCGGCAATGCGCCCCGGTAGCAGAATCGCTTCGCGATTCGCTACGGGGTAAAAATGCCGCGTAATACTTCACCCGCCCACCTCTGGTGCCGGGGACAGGAATTGAACCTGCATGCCCTTGCGGGCGTCAGCTCCTAAAGCTGATGCGTCTGCCAGTTTCGCCACCCCGGCTTGTTATCAAAATTCTAGTCTTTTTAAAATTCTTTACCAACGCCAGATTTTAGATATTTTTCTCTTTTTCTTGCGGATACTCTGTCTGGAAGAGTTTCTTGATGAATTACTTTGAAAGGTTTATAAGGGCGCGTAGTTTTTTCCAAACCATTATTGTGTCGCTTTAATCTTTTGGCAACATTATTTGTTTGTCCAACATAAATATAATTCTTGATAATACTGCTAATTGCCTAAACAAACATCATAAAATTTTAAGCCGTTCGCCCTTTCATAAACAGCCAATACATTTTAGCAGTTTATTTTTAAATTTGGCAACAAAAAACGCAGTTCTTTTTAAACTGCGTTTAAAAAAATCAATCCGAATTTCCGGCTACTTCATCAGGGTCCCGGAAATAACTGTAATAATCGCGTAAGACAAAATAACCACAACCAGTCCTATAATAGAGTTAATTAAAGTTTTCTTGCCTTTTTCCGCGCTCTCCTCGTTACCGGCAGAGGTAATGTACCAATAACCGCCGATGATTAAAAATATCACGGCAATAACCCCGGCAAAATACAAAAATAAATCAATAGCTTTAGTTACCACGCAGGTCAAATTGGTACAAGTGGTAAAACCGCCGCTAAAACGACTGTGTGGCAAACATAAGCCGTAGGTGTAATCCAGTCCAGCCGGGCATTGTTCTGAAGGATAATGAGGTTCAGGTAGAATAGGAGGCTGCGGATTCCATGAAGAAGGTTGGCAAATTCCATTAGCCAGATTGCAGGTGAAGCCGGGATCGCAAGTAACATTGGCACAACGATTTGTCGATGTTGGTACTATTGGTGCTGGTCCTGGGTCAGGTAAATTAATAATATAATTGGCGGTAGTTGTTTTATCTGCGGTCATGATTAACGCACACGATACACTAGAACCGCTGCAGGCGCCGCTCCAATCTTTAAACTTATAACTAAATAAAGCTGTGGCAATTAAAGTGACGTTAGCTCCTGAATCAAATGTCGCAGTGCAATTAATTCCACAGTTTATCCCTGTAGGATTGCTAATAATGGTGCCCCCTCCACTGGAGTTAATGACCGTTAAAGTGTAGGTAATTTTCTCCTTGCATGTCTCATCCGTGCCACAGAACCCGCTTTCACAGGTGGAATCATTAAATCCTGGGTTGGTGCAAAACTCACCATTAATTTTTAAATCTTGAGCCAAAACTTTCCATTTAACCACATTCGATAATGAACCATCTGCCATTTTAACGTAAGCAGTCCAGTCGCCCACCTGGGTTGCATCAGCAAAAATGGCAAGGTCTGCTCTGTGCCCACCTAACAAAACCTCACCGGAGCTATCGGTAGAAAACGGCTGGTCTATTTCCTTTGGACCTGAAGCATACAAATGACCCGTTTTATTAGCCGGCAGATTAGTTACGGTAAAAATTACTTTTTCACCTACCTTAATTGGACTTGGGGAAGCGGAAAGGTTTGGATTAGCTGCAAAAACTTGAACCGGATTGGCGAGTGACGACAGGACAAAAAATGCCAGGGCTGAAAAACAACCGGCAATATACAAAAAGATTTTTATTTTGTATTTTTGTTTCATGCTAAAACAAATATAGTTCTTACGCGCTTAGCGGTCTTAGGAAAGAAAAAATATCCTTCGACTTTATGGACCTGCCTGCCGGTAGGCAGGGAAGATATTTTTTCCTTGATTTATGAGCCAAATAATAGGTTCTCCACCCGCCTCGACTCGCGTCGTTATGGCGATGATCGAGCCGACGCGAGGCGGGCAAGGTCGAACACTATTATTTGGCTGCTGCGTAAGTCCTGAAATACTTAAAAAAATTAAATTAGCTCCTAAAATTTAATTACTACCGGCTAATCTGATTAACAATCACATTAATAATGACAAAAGATAGAATAATCACGACTATTCCAATAATGGCATTTACTAAAGTTTTTTTGCCTTTTTCCGCGGTTTCTTCGTTGCCTCCGGAAGTAATGTACTGATAACCTCCGATAATGACGAATAATACTGCCAAAGCGCCCGCAACCAGCAGTAGCATTCTAATTATTTGATAAATAAGACCTGAAGTGCCTGTCAACTGTCTGGCTCCGGCTATCCCACTGCCGATAAATAGACCGCTAATACCGCTGAGTCCGCTGTCAACCTGGCTATTTTGGGCAAAGGCTATAGCCGGCCAAATCCACAAGGCGCTGATTGAAAAATTAATTATCCAATTTTGGTATTTTTTTATCATGGTTTGTTAAAGTTAATTATCCTGCCTCGGGTTCGGATGTCCAAGCTCCGATTCATCCAATTTTTCTGATTCTCTGATTTCTCCGATCTTCCGCCCCCCTAGGCAGAGGCCCCATCCTTAAAATAACCAGGATGAGGCCCGCAAATAATTTTATGGAGCAGTAGTATTCGGCCCGCCGGTAACCACACCGGAAAGAGCGGTAACAATGACGTAGGATAAAATAACTATAACAATACCGATAATCGCGTTTATGACCGTACCTTTGCCTTTTTCCGCTGTTTCCTCATTGCCTGCCGAAGTGATGTACCAGAAACCGCCAATAATCAAAAACAGAACGGAAATTACTCCGGCAAGGGCAAGCATAATGTTAATAACGTAAATAATAAGCCCTGTAAGGGTAAAGTTACTACAGTTAACGCCCCTCAATGAGCCGCAACCGGGCAAGTCTAAAGCGAATGCCGCATAAGGAATCAAAGTAGCTGCAATTACCGCGCTTACTTCCACAACTTTAAGAAAATTAATCTTTTTGACAATTTGTTTCAAGGTGTTCACCCCCTCTCATTGGTTAGAATGAAATGATTGTTTATTGGTAATTTAAATTATAGCATATATTGGCGCTATCGCATAGTAGAACGAAACCTACTTTGCCAGGTTAGTTAGGGTCCCGGCAACTATTACTACAATCGCGTACGACATAATAATAACTATCAACCCGATAACAGAGTTAATTAAAGTTTTTTTGCCTTTTTCCGCCTGCTCTTCGTTGCCCGCGGAAGTTAAATACCAAAACCCGCCGACAATTAAAAACAAAACCGTAACACTACCGGCAATAATTAAAGCGTAATTAATCGCGGCGACAATCACGTCAGAAGCTGAACAAAAAAACGGATGGCCCTCCATAATATTCTTGCCGCCGACTTGAAAGCGCTGTTGGAATTCTGCGCAGCGATCGGTATCGCTTTTGCCGGCCGGCGCTAAATTTTGGGCCAAGGCGGGAATGGGCAATATGGAAATTACCGAAAAGCTTAAAATTAAGCCTAGCCAAACCGCGCAGAATATTTTTGGAAAATTGATTTTCATTTAGCTTTAAATATGTTTGGTTACAATTAATCCGATTGCTCCGGTCCATCCGGTCACGGCTTGTGCAAAGTGGCTTCGGGCAAGCTGCTGCATTTTTTGGGATCTATGGTTAAATAAGTCAAGGGGCTGGTTAAGTCGAACTTGCAGGCAGTTGTTGCTTTTCCTTGTCCTTTAGGGTCAGTAACTATGCTTCTGCTAAGCAAAAAATTCACTACCGTATTTACAAACATAAACGCCATAAGCACCAGCACAAAACCCACCACCGCGCTGCTAATTTGGCTTTTTCTTTTACTAATGTCTTCCTCGTTGCCCGTGGAAACTATCAGCCAAAACCCGCCGGCAACAATGTAATACACCGCAACTACTCCGGCCATGGCTATAAGAAAATTGGTGGCGCGGGCAATGAGTATAAAAATGTCCTCAATATTGCACGGCCTCTCCAAACTGCCGTTGTCCTTATAACCCCCGCAGGGCACCAGGCCGCGGGCCTGGGCGGTTACAGGCGCGACTAACACCAGACTTGCCAATAAAATAAATATTTGTTTCTTTAAAGACATTTTTCGCCTTTATTATAACAGCTTTCAACATTAGCGCCAAATACTAATACCGTCCCTTCAGTGCGCGCTCAAGGTTTCCGCCTGTTGCTCTGCCTGGGTCAGAGCATCCCGAATGCTTAAGC
>JAHFJK010000052.1 GCA_023245915.1 Candidatus Doudnabacteria bacterium
GGAAGTATCCTCCCTCCAAGTGATGGTATATTAGCTAAAACAGCTACAGACAAGACTGTCTGGTTAATCAGCAACAACCAGAGAAGAGGCTTTACCTCCCAGTCTGTATTTCTTGGTTTAGGCTTTAAATTCTCTCAAGTCTTAATCATCACTTCACCTGAACTTAACAAACTGGCTATTGGAGCTAATCTTGACAATCCTTCTGCAGTCCACCCAGAAGGAGTTGATATTAACTTAAATGGCACTATCTACTGGCTGCATAACAATAGCCTTTATCCTTACCCATCTTTAGCTGTGTATAATAGCTGGAGAGTACCTAATGACTTCTCCAGAGTCTTACCGGCTAATGCTGCTGACAAGGCTTTACCTAAGGGGGGAGTGGTGGAGGGCAGGAGGGTGGAGTAGTCGTTAACTATTGTAAACAACTTATCCACTATTTAAAAATCTGCCCTTAGCTTAGGGCGGATTTTGGGAGTTGACTTTGTTTATTTTAGCGTTAGAATTTAAGTAGAAAGGAAAGTAACAGATGATTAACGGTTTTGGGTCAGCCAGGTAGCTTTTCCTTCCCAAATTTTTGGGACCGATAAGCCCTCAAGGCGGCTAAGCCTTAAGCATCTATCCGCCTTCGCCAGCTGGCGAATGGCGGAAACTAGAGAAAAAGAAAAATCGCATATGGGAAAAGCTACCTCAGTGTAAACTCCCTCATTCCATTTTAGGATGAGGGAGTTTATGTTTTTATGGTCGCTGAATGAACGCTGCATTTGACACCGAGGCTGATTAGACGCTGAAAACGTGGTTCCCAGTTTAGCGACTAATCGGCGATCTTATAGGTCCAATAAGACCGCGGCAATCCAGGGAAAGACCGCAGTGACGTCGCTTTGGATTATTTGGTAGTAGCTTGAAGTTGCCAGTTTGTCCCAGGTAATTTTTTCTTTGCCGCCGGCGCCGGAGTAAGAGCCATAAGACATTGGTGAAGAGCCAATTTCTATAAAACCGGCCCAATCCCTTATTTTAGAAAGCTTAAGATCGTGCTTGAGTGAAGGTACTACACAAATGGGAAAATCAGCAGCTATTCCACCCCCCAGCTGTAAAAAAGCAATTGGCGCGTTTTTTGACTCTTTCATATACCAATCATAAAGTAAGTGGAAGTATTCCAGGCCCGATTTCATAATTTTGCCATCAATCACAATGTCGTTTTTCTTTTTGTGTGGGCCATTGTAAGTGTAGCTGCCAAAAATATTGCCCATAGTGGAATCTTCAAATCCCGGCACTATAATTGGAATATTTTTTTCATCAGCTGCGTATGCCCAGCAGTCTTGCGGATTGGCTTTGGGATCGGGCTTTATCAATTTTTCTTTAAATAATCGGCGAAAGTATTCGTGTGGAAAATAGCTTTCATTGTTGTCTTGCGCTTCCTGCCACATTTTTAATAAAAGAGGCTCCATTATGCGCACACTTTCGTCTTCCGGCAAAAAAGTATCAGTAATTCTTCTAAAGCCGGCGTCACGAAGTTCAGCTTCCTGATGTGGGGTTAGTTCGGTATAACGGGGGATGTAAGCGTAGTGGGAGTGGGCAACGTAGCGATAATATGACTCCTCGTGGTTGGCGCCGGTGGCGGAAACTAAATGGACTTTGTTTTTGCGGATGAGTTCAGCCAGCATTACCCCAATTTGAAAAGAACTTAAAGCGCCGGCCAAAGTGACCACGATTTTGCCGCCTTTTTTAAGATGATTTTTCAGCCACAACGCCGCCTGCATGGTGGCTCCGCCATTGGTGTGGTTTAAAGTTCTTTTAGCAAACTCTGAAACCGGCTTGGCGGTGTTTTTAACATGAGCTGTTAATGTTCCCGATGTAAATTGGTTGTTGTCGGGTTCGATCATTCGGCGCAGGGCCGGCGAGAGTTTGCTTAATTTATTTTTTGGCATCAGTTTATGGTTAATTACCCGTATAGTTGTGAATGAGTGCCAATATTAATGAATTCAACATCGTCGCCAATATGACGAAATATTGCGCGATAATCTCCAGTGATATTAATGCTTCGGCATCCGGGATAAACTTTGTCTACCGGGTGGTTGTTTAGCAATGGGTGAATAGTGTCTGTTAAAAATAAATTTTTTCTTTCTTTGAATTTTTGTTTAACTTTATCGTCCAGCTTAGAGAATTTTTTTAAAAAGATTTTATGGAGAAAAATTTTCATAAAGAATCCAGGTAATCATCCAATGCTTTGGCAGAATTAAACGGCCCTGCCAGGTTTTTGCGGGCCTTAATATCCTTTAACGCTTTTTCAATTTCCTTTCTGGTTTTGGAATTAAACCGTTCCGGCACTTGAATCATACTGGGTTCAATCCGGCCTTGTTCGTAAGCGCGAAAAGTCATTTTTACCAAATCAGTCAGGCTTAAATCCTGGGTTTTTGCCTTTTTGGCGACCCGTTGTTTTAAGCCTCTGTCTATTTTTACCATTAATTGCGTAGTCATAAAGTTTAATTTAATTGTTGATATATAAATTATATATACTTTGTATATATTGTCAAGCGGATTAATAACAAAATTATTTTAACAGATGCGGAGGATATGCCAAAAGTTTTGTATGGACAAATCTCTCTCTCTTTGTTATTCTGAATTGTTCCTGGCGGATAGTCGGGACGAGGAAGAACGATGAAGCGAGTTTGGTTCATTATTGCCCTGGTTATGATTGGCGGCGGAGCTTGCAGCACGGAGTCGGGTTTTGATAAGGATGCCAAAAAGATTTTGGCGGGGTACTCCACTCCACAGAAGGAACTTGCCGCTGCCATAAATGCGGCGAAAAATGACTTTCCCACAGCTACAGGGTTGTACCAGCCCGATGCATGGATGCTTCGCCAAAAAGGGAGGGATGTTGAAATCTGGCTGGTCATTACAGGGGAGGACAACATCAAGCACGACACATATTACACCCTCAAAAAAATCCTTCCACAGGGAAGTGGGAGATTATCGAGCGTAGGATTGGAAATTTACCTGGATACGCCCCTCAGTAGGTTTCGGCGGCCCGTCGGTTTTTCTTCATAAGCGAGAACCGACGCGGCTGCCTTTTTGTTTTTGTCGAAATACTCTTCGAGCTTGTCGAGAAGATATTTTGCACAATAGGTTCTCCACAAGGTCGAACACTATTGTGGCTGCTGTTGGGTCATGCAATGGATGGCCCCGCCGCCGTAAATAATGTCGGAACAGTCTATTGGCACAACTTTTCGGTCCGGAAAACAATCTTGTAAAATTTTTAAAGCCTTTTCGTCGTTAGGATCCTTAAAGATTGAGGCCAATGTAACACTATTGCCAATATAAAAATTGGCATAAGAAACCGGTGCTTTATTACCGTCATCGTAATCCAAATGAGGCATGGGCAACTTTATGACTTCAAAGGGCTTACCGTCCAAATCGGTCGCTTGCTGCAAAATTTCAAAGTTTTCTTTCAAAATCGGGTAATTTTTGTCAGCCGGATTGTCTTCGTAAGCGCAGACAATTTTATTTGGAGCAACAAAGCGGGCAATTTCATCTACATGCCCATGTGTATGGTCGTTGGCCAGCCCTTGATTTAGCCAAATAACTCGGGAAATGCCTAAATGGTCCGCAAAAATGTTTTCATAATCTGTTTTGGTCAAATTTTGGTTACGTTTCAGCAAACATTGTTCTGTAGTTAACAGTGTACCGTTGCCGTTGGATTCAATGGCTCCGGATTCTAAAATAATTTTTGGCTCAAATGTATCAATTTTTAATTGCTGGTTAATGGTTGTCCAAACATTATTATCTTTCATCAAGTCGGCAAATTGCTCCCCGTATGCATCATAATTCCATTTTACAGCCGCCAATTTCCCTTTGTTAGTTTTTACAAAAGCCGGTATATAATCGCGCGTCCAAACATCCGCATAGTCCGCTTCAAATAGCCTGGCATTTTTAATCTCAGAATGGTTTTTAACATCCCGGACAATTAAATTGACCGTTTCTGAAGAAGCAAGTGCATCGATGATTTTTTTAAACTGCGTTTCTATTTTTGGCAGGCGTTCAGGGTTAAACTGATTGTTTTTTTGGTTTAGTGACCCAAAAGAAATTTTGTCATATGGCCAGGCCAGCCAGACGGCTTCGTGCGGTTCCCATTCCGCGGGCATAATAAAGCCTGAATTTTTTGGAGTGTCTGTGCTTGACATATTTTATGGTTATGTTAAACTAAATATCTAAATGGCTATAAGCCCTCCCCTCGCGCAAGCGAGAGGGTTAAAACCTAAAAGATTCAAGGTATTAATTCCTTGAGTTTTTTTGTTAATTCAAGAAAATTTTTTTCCTCTAATGTGCCTATTTTATAACGTAATCTTTTGGAATCAATAAGCCTAAGCTGTGATAGAATCGCGGAGTTTTTTTGTTTGGCCCAAATTCAACAAAATGATAATAAATACCTTCTTTGACTTTTGAAGTTAGAGGCACTCCCCAAAAAACCATTTTGTTGAATTTTCTAATAACCACAACTGGCCGCAAAAAATCTTTGCCTTTGCCGTCCTGTTCAAAGCCAATGTTTTGCCCCAAATAGCAGAACCATATTTCAGCTTCATGAAAAAACAACCTCGGCTTTTCATTGTTTAGCCAGGTTTTTAACTTATGCCAAAAAGTAAAATCCTTGGAGTGCATTTATCTTTTTTGTAAAGCTCTTTTTTCGTCTTTATAATGCGCTACATTTTTAAGTTTTTTCGACTTACTAATCAGCTTATTGGATAACAAAGATTTGTAAGTATCCGGTCGGCGGTTGCGCAAAAAACCCCAGCCATCAGACAAAAATTTATTATATTGCAAATCCACTTTTTGGACTAAAATTTCTTCTTTATCCTTTGAAGCTCTCTTTAAAACTTTGCCCCAGGCATCGGCCACAAAAGACTGCCCCCAAAATTTTGACCTGCCCTCTATCCCCACCCGGTTAGGCGCGGCGATCGCGACGCTGTTGGCAATTGCGTGACCCCGCATGGAAGTTTCCCAGGCATCATGCCAGTCGTTGGGGTGTTTGTAGCCTATAATATCAGCAATCGCAGTTGGGTAAAAAATTATTTCCGCGCCAGCCAGGCGCGCTGCCCTGGCGGCTTCCGGAAACCACTGATCATAGCAAATCAAAACCGCAAAAGTCGCAAATTTGGTTTTAAAAATTTTGTAGCCGTCATTGCCGTTTTCAAAATACTCTTTTTCGTAAAAACCGGGATCGTGCGGGATATGAATCTTCCGATAAACATCGAGAAGCCTACCTTTTTCATTTATTACCGCCGCAGAATTATAATATCGCCAGCCGGTTTTTTGTCCCGCCTTACCCGCTTTTTCATAAATCGGCACAATAATTACCACTCCATACATTTTGGCAATCTCTTCAAACATGAAAGTGGAGGCGCCTGGAATGTACTCGATATATTTGTCTTTATTTACAGCCTGGCGCTGGGGAAAATAGGGGACATTGTAAAGTTCCGGCAGACAAATAATCTGCGCGCCTTTTTTGGCGGCTTTAATAACCAGGTCGGAAGCGTGCGCGAAATTTTTTGACATATCCGGTCCGACCCTGGATTGAATCAGTCCGATGGTAACAATTTTTTTCTTCACCCCGTTAGAAGTCAATTTAACTTTTAAACTCATGTGCTTATTTGTAAAAATAAATATCTTTAAACCCTATCAGAGTAATTTTCCAAAAAACTTCTAACGGGGTTCATTGGCTTAGGGCCCTGGCAAAAATAACTTCCCGGCTTTGCTTCCATCTCCGCCGCCATCTTTGGCTTTTCTTCGGTCACAAAATGTTCAATGTAGCTTGGGCTACATCTCACATTTTGTTCGGTCAGAAAAACCAAATCTGGGGCAAATCCGGAACCAAACCAAGGTAACTTATTTTTGCCAGAACCCTTAGTTTACAATTATCTACTATTTTTTGCAATAAATGTGGTATAATAGCATCAGCAAGTTTTAAGTTTATGCTTAAAGGCTTTAAAGAATTTATTTTAAGGGGTAACTTTTTGGACTTAGCCGTGGGTGTGGTGATTGGCGCGTCTTTCAGCAGCGTGGTTAACGCGCTTGTTAAAGATTTGCTCACTCCGTTTATTGGGATTTTTGCCAAGGCTGATGATTTTTCCAAGCTGTCTTTCAATGTTTATGGTAGCCAATTTTTAGTGGGAGAATTAATTAACTCGCTCATTGCTTTTTTGTTGGCGGCATCTGCCATTTATTTTTTTGTGGTTGTGCCTATGAATACCTTTATGACTAAAGTAAAAAAGCAACCTGACCCGACCACGAAAAAATGTCCGGAGTGCCTAAGCGAAATTCCAATTCAAGCCAAACGCTGCAGCCATTGCGCGCAGTTGGTTGTTTGACGGGGAGGAAAAACCAAAAGTTTTCCTCCCCATAAAATTGATTGCTAAAATTAAAACGTCGCGAAATAATCTTTGGCAGTGGAATTGCAAATGTCCTGCAGGTCGGCAGACAGGGCATTGCAAAAATTTTCGCCGTCGCTTAGGGAATGGAAGTGCCAAACTACATCTTTCACCGCGCCAATGACGCAGTTGGATTGTTCAAAGTAGTCTTTGCCCATGTCGCATCGGGTTTTGGTTATGTTAATGTCACTGACCGCTGTGCCCGAAGCGTCCCGTCCCAGGCTTTGGAAACAGGTCGCGCGATAATCTGTTTCTATTTTTTCACAGGCTTCAAAGACCTTTTTAAAATCACCGCCCGCAAGCCTTAAAACATAAGAACTTTGGATTAAATAGCAGGGCATTTTGTATTGGCTGTCTACGTCTGTACAGGGATACATCGGGTTTTCCGGACGCAAGTATTTGGTAAAGTGATTGCGGAAATCGGCAATGACGTTTTCCATAAACCCGCCGCTATAACAGGAAGATTTTTCCCACTGACCATTGAGCTTGTCACAGAGTTTTAACGACTCAAACAGCTCGTTGTTGGTAAAACCCATTAGCCCGTGGCCCAGGCCGTGGTTGCAGTTATAATACCCCAAACTGTAGCGCTCTTTTCCGGGAATGTCCGCGCATAAGTTGTTTAACTGGTTGGGCAGATCGTTTCGTCCCATTTTATAAATTATCGATTCCATGACTCCGTGGTAGTAGCCAGAAGCGCAAAATTCGTCGCCCTGGGCATAAGCCTCGGAAACTTTGTCATATAAATCTGCCGCGGCCTGGCCAATTACATGAGTTATGGCGTGACATTCAGACTGCACATAAGTTTTAGTTTGATATTCCGTTTTTAACTCAACAAAGGCTTGCGCCACGCCGAAATTTTTTACCAAATTTTCATAGTAAGTTTTATAACAATCATAATCGTTTGGGCAGTTGTTGGATGGCACTGTCTGGTTTGTATCGGCCCTGGTTTTTTTTGCTGTGGTTTGTGTGGAGGTGCTTATAGATAGGGTTTTGGGTGGTTTGGGCGGCGGGGGTAGGTCAGTAACTGAATTTAGGCTCGTGGTAGACCGGGCCGCAGGCGCTGGTAGGGGTGTTGCGCGTTTTTGTTCTGGTACTGTTTTTTTTGCAGAACACGAAGCGCTCAAAACCAGCAGGGCGAGAATAAAGAATTTATATTTGGATAGTTTAGTCATAATTATATTGTAGCATATTGTCAGCAAGTATATTTTATATTACGGCTCCAAATCCGGATCAGTTTTTTACACCCACTTTTAAATTTTTGCAAACAATTGATTAAGCCGGCCGGGTCACCTCATGGTTTTCTGAAGCGACTTTTTTGTTATAAGCGGGTTGATTAAAAAATGATTAGCTGATAAAATATCAAAAGTTAAATACGTTCGGGAGTAGCTCAGCGGTACCTGCCGGCAGGCAGGGAGCAATAAATTTTATCATTTGGGCTCATGTATCCAGTCTATTCAATAATTAGTAAAGTTGATGGTAAAATTTATGTAGGATTATCGACAGACCCCGCAAGAAGGCTTGTTGAACATAATCTGGGAGGAACATCCTCCACTGGACCATATAAGCCCTGGAAATTATTTTTTATCGAAACTGGCTATGAATCTCTTTTGCAGGCAAGGACTGCGGAAAAAAAATTGAAAAGTGGTTTCGGTAAAGAATTTTTAAAAACTCTGCCAAAAAATATAATAACATATCGTTCGGGAGTAGCTCAGCGGTAGAGCAATCGGCTGTTAACCGATTGGCCGTGGGTTCGAATCCCACCTCCCGAGCCAAAGAAGACAATACGAACTCATTTTTTGAAGATGAGAGTGTTCGCTCGCCCAGCCCCGCCAATGGCGGGGCTGGGCTTCGCTCCGCGACGGCTTCGCCGTCGCTTTGGCGGGAAATGAAGCGGATTTTAAT
>JAHFJK010000006.1 GCA_023245915.1 Candidatus Doudnabacteria bacterium
GATTCATTTTTTTCCTTTCGTCCGGAGTCTAATACCCCGAAATTATTTACAGAGGTATTATACCCTGAACGAAAGAAACCGCCGGAAATCAGCTGTACGCTTTTATACCAAAGTTAGCCGTTACCGGTTTGAAAAAATACGGGATGCTCATACTCATTCTCACAGCCGCGGCCACATCCAGCTTGTCAGGGTCTATGCCATAATCCACACTGTCTTTGGGCAGGACTAAGAGCTTGCCGCGAGTAATATCGGAGGCAATTACCTGGAGTTTATATTTGTAGCGGGGGTCGTTTTGATATTCTGTGATTATTAAATCCCCAAAGACAGCAACACCTTTTTGTTTAAGCAAACCTCTAAGCCAATTTTCAAAAAAATCTCCGGCGTAGATGCCCTTTTTCAAAAACAGGCTTAAAGCCGGACCAACCACAGGCACTCGGCCTTCCATAGACAAATCTTTAAACTGCCGGTAATCAATCGCGTCAAAAATCTTTTTTACCTCGTTGCCGCTGTAGCCGGCGGACAAAAGACTGGCCATAATGGCTCCAGCCGAAGTTCCGGCCAAATTTTCAAAAACAAAGCCCAAACTTTCGGTTAAAGCCACAGCGCCAACCAAAGCGTTGCCCTTCACCCCGCCGCCTTCAAACACCGCGTCAATTTTTTTGATTTCAGTTCCCATTTGACTTAATTAATAACTTGGATAAATTATAACAAAAAATTGTCCATACCAATAGGCTCAAACTTGGAATTCACAATCTGTGAAATATACAAGACGATGAAGCCTCGAAGACACAGTAAGACCCGAGAACGAAGTGTCCTCGGGTCTTTTATGTAGCTTTCAACTTAACCGCAACAAATAACGAAGACTGGCCGCTTCATCAAGGCTGCACCGGAGCTCCTGAAGCAGCGCCTGCCAATCGCTGAAATTAGTCGCGAGTTTATCGTAGACAGGGAATCCTGTATCGCAGGTCAACCGCCGATAAAAATTGCGGGCCAAATAAGTCGGATATTCAGACAGACTTTGGCGTCCATAACCTCGATGTCCGAAGTAGCCTGTGAGAATGAGTGTAGCGTCGGCCACGAACAACATCTTTGGGACATCGAGATCATTCTCACAAGTTTTCTCTGCCACTGCCGTCAGATTCAAATTGCCTGCTCTGTAAGCGACCAGAATGCTACAGATGTAGTCGAATTCAGGATCAGTGATGCGCCGCGCGGTCCTTGGATGAAGCCCAATCACCGATCGGAGAACCTCGAGAAATAACCTTTTAAGATCATCTTTAGTCGCGGCCGAAACAGCAAGGTATTGGGTCCAGTTTTCTGCCACTCTTTCCTCCTTAACTGCAAAAATAAAATCCTTTTGGCAATTATAGCAAAATTAGCAGAAAAACAAAAAACCGGCCTTTTGCCGATTTAGTTGCTTTTCTTTATAATAATTTAACTGTAAAGGAGGGGTTATGGGCATAAAAAGTGGTTTGTAATTTTCAGGGCTTTTCGAAAGACCTTGAGCAATAGCAGGGTTGTGCGGTTCGAAACAGTGAACCGCACAACAAAAAATTAAATCGGAAAAATCACAAAGGAGCGACCAATGCACTCTATTATTTTCGCTTTATTGCTAATGGTTGGAGACGATCTTCGTGTAAGGCCCTCTTACACACCAGACTACGAAAGGGCGCAAGAAGCAGCCAATTTGTACGACATTCACCGCCAAGCAGCGGAAGAGTTGTTCGACGGCTTTGAAGCAGAATTTAGCCAAGCCTTTGAAGCTGTATTTGGAAGAAGTAGTCCAAAGCAGGTCACAGTAGTCCTTCCACCTAGGAGTTCGCAATTGGCCCAACAGTTCGTTGTTATTTATGTTGACGAACCAAAAGGCAAGCGAAGACAAATTTACAAGTTTGAGCTTCGCTTGAACTTAGACCTAAGTAAAAAGGCAAATAAAAGCGTGCAAAAGGCTGCGCGCGCGATGAAATAATCCAAAAGCAAAACAGGACGCGAGCGTAATGCACCGTCCTGTTTTCTTAAATTCAGAAAACCGAGCACTTTAGCGATTTCGTTGTTTAAATGCTTATTCGCACGAATTGGAGGATTAATTAAAACTAATTCTCACATTGATTTACTTAAAAAATGGTACATGATTCGCTTTTGCTAAAATTAAAAGGAACAAGGATCTTTTGTTTTATAATTTTTCAGCCCTTAGTTATTCACAGGTAGTGGTCTTGACTACGTATCGGGGTTTGGATATAATGTTACTGATCAGAAATGATCAAGAATTCTATAGCTTAAGGGCTCCGCAAGGGGTCCTTTTTGCATTTTAAGCCGCTTTTGTTGAGCCGTCCATTTCTTTGTTCCAGCAAATAAAGTTTTTTATTTTCTGGATGTCGTAAATATGCAAACCTTTTGGAACAAGCTCGTTATATACTTTTGTTGGACAATCAAATAAGTTTTCCAGTTCGGAAATTCTATTTGAAAACATATTAGCCAACAAATCTATTTTTGGAGTTTTAGCTGTGAACATAAGTTTTATTTCTTTAAAACCGCCAAAAAAGCTTCTTGCGGGATTTCGACTTTCCCAATCTGCTTCATCCTTTTTTTGCCTTTTTTTTGTTTTTGCAAAAGTTTCATTTTACGGGTAACGTCGCCGCCGTAGAGGTAGCCGGTAACGTCTTTGCGAAGAGCTGATATAGTTTCGCGGGCGACGATTTTTCCCCCAATTGCCGCTTGGATAGGAATTTCAAACTGGTGTTTGGGGATTAAAGTCTTTAATCTTTCTACCAATTCTTTCCCGTCAACAGCTGCGACTGAACGGTGCATAATTGTAGACAATGCTGGCACGGGTTCACCGGCCACCAATATGTCAACCTTGACTAAATCCCCTATCCTTGCTTCTATAAATTCATAGTTTAGTGATGCATAACCAGAAGAAACCGATTTTAATTTGTCGTAAAAATCGATGATGATGTTGGCGAGCGGCATTTCAAAATGCATGTCCACCCGCGTGCCGCCAATGTATTTTATGTCTTTGGATATTGCCCGACGTTGTGTCGCAATTTCCATAATCGGGCCAATGTATTCCTGTGGCGTTAAAATTTCCACCTTCATCCAGGGTTCATAAATGTCCTTAATTATAGAAGGGTCGGGAAATTCTGCCGGGTTGTGAATATAAAATTCTGTATTATCGCTTTTTACAATTTTATATGCAACGGATGGCGCAGTGAGAACCAAATCTAGGTTGTATTCCCGCGTAAGTCGCTCCTGAACAATATCCATGTGCAGCAAGCCTAAAAAACCTGTGCGAAAACCAAAACCAATGCTGGGGATGTTAATAGGTTCAAATTCCAAAGAAGCATCGGAAAGTTTTAACTTGTCCATAGCGTCTCTAAGGATTGGATAATCATCCCCGCTGACTGGAAAAATGGTGGCGTAAACCATGGGCTTAACATGTTTGTAGCCAGGCAACTGGTTAACTTCTAATTTCCTGTCCAATAATGTTACTGTGTCCCCCACCCTCGCCTTGGACACATCGCGAAGACCCGTGACAATGTAACCGACTTCGCCTGTATTTATTGCGTCAGATTTTTCCATTTTGGGGTGGAAGTAACCCACCTCTAAACTTTCTGCCTGCGTCTGGCTGCCAACCATAAATATTTTTTCACGGTTTTTCAGCTGGCCATCCATAGCCCGCACAAACACCACCACGCCGCGATGAATATCGTAGAGCGAGTCAAAAATTAACCCGGTAAAAGCGTTAGCGCTGTCGCCTTTCGGTGGTGGAACGCGCTCGATAACCGCTTTAATAATCTCTTCCACGCCTTCGCCGGTTTTTCCGCTGGCGTATAAAATTTCTTCATCTTTAAACCCAAAGGCGCTTTTTAATTCTTCCGCGGTTTTTTGACGGTCAGAATTAGGCAAGTCTATTTTATTTACGACCGGGATCAATTTTAAATCGTGCTCCAACGCGAGATAAACGTTTGCTAAAGTCTGGGCCTCGATCCCTTGTGTAGAATCGACGACTAAAATTGCTCCCTCGCAACAAGCTAAGGATCGGGAAACTTCGTAACTAAAATCCACATGACCCGGCGTGTCGATGAGATCCAGGATGTAATCGTTATTATTATAGTTATAGTTCATCCGGACAGGTTGCAACTTGATAGTTATCCCCCGCTCTCTTTCCAAATCCATCTGGTCTAAAAGCTGCGCCTTCATTTCCCGCTTTTCAACGGTATGGGTAATTTCCAAAAGCCGGTCAGCCAAGGTTGACTTACCATGATCGATATGAGCGATAATACAAAAGTTGCGAATATTTTCAAGTGGGATCAGCATCATCAGCAGCTTGACAATTTTTTAAAAATAGCTATGATATAAACATCACCATGATTAAGACCCTTGCGAGGTTCCGTCCCCGTCGGGGGCTTTTTCTTTATGGGATTTCCTTATCAGGTTAGACTTTTGGGTACTTAAATAAACAATGGGGATATTTTGCTTGCGCAGTAGAAAAGAACATTTATCATTGGGCGAAATTAGGGTGCGAAAAACGTTTTTTTCTTTCCAAAAAGAGACCAAGCCCGCATAATCCCCGTCGTTGGAAACCAAAATAGCCTGGCTAACGGCTTCTTCGTAGTAATCGCGCGTTGCTTTCAAAACCAAATCGGCATCGCAATTGCCTTTAACTTTGCCACTGCCGTCATATGTTGTCTCTTTAAAAATTAAGGTAAAGCCGGCTTCCTGCAAAAAAGTATAAAGATCTTTGTGTTTTGGAACGAGGCCAATAAAAAGATATGCCCGCTCTACGGAGTATTTTTCCTTAAGCCAAATTCGAAAACGGCCATAGTCCAATTTCCAGCCTAAATCAGCAACGCCCTTATGTAAATTCGCTCCGTCAATGTAGGCAAAATTTTTAAAATTTTTCTGCTCAGGCATAAGTGTATCTTAACTTTTTTTTAGGCAAAAGAAAAGGGCGCGAAAGTGTTGTACAAACCACAATCGCGCCCGAGTGCCTTTCTGGCAAAAACTAACTTCCCTCCTTGGAATTTTTACTAGCCGATGCTCGGATTGTCCGCATCCGGTCCGTTTTATGTCAGAACTGTCCGCGTGACAAAATCCTTTTTAAATAGTCAATAATTATCTGGCTTTCTTTTAATTGCAAAAGAGAGCTAACGGTGAAAAAGACAATTAAGCCAAAAATACCGGCGCCCGTAACCTGGACGAGCAAACCGATTGTCGTATGAGTGTTTACAAGTGGCTCAAATAGATATAGCCCGCCGTAACTTACCACAGCCATGGCTATGCTAGCCACGACGATTTTGACGCTTGTTAAAAACAAACCTTCATCAAACTGAACCAATTTAGATTTGTCAGTAATTTCCTGATAAAGTTTTAAGCGCAAAATAATAAACAAAACTAGGGCATTAAAAATACTGGCGATGGCAAAAGCCGCGGCCACGCCGTAAATTCCAAAATGATTTTGTAACATAAATGCCAGTAAAACAAATACAAACAAGGAAGTTAAGTTTACGCCCAGAGGGATTATAGTATTTTGCCGTGAATAAAAAGCCCTGGCTAAAATGGGTATCACGCTTTGGCTAATTAAGGCAAAAGCTAAAATTCCCAAAATGCTAAAAGTCAAAATTGTATTTTCCCACGTAAAATTACCGTGGCCAACGTATAGCCTGACTCCTTGCGCGCGAAAAACCAGCATGAGCAAAGTTACTGGAACCATAAAATAAAAAACTTGAACTAGCGTTTTTTTTAACATGCTTAAAAATTTTTCCTCCTGGCCTTGGGCGTAAGCTTCAGACAAGGCGGGAAAAATTGCTGTAGCCAAAGACAACGCCACTATACTTACAGGCATGCTTGTAACGTTCAAAGCTAAAGTAAAAATTGCTATGGAACCGGTTTTAAATTTGGAAGCAATATAAGTGCTTACAAGCAAAGCGAAAACCGAAAGGTCAACGGCGAAAATCCTAGGCACGTATAATTTACAAAATTTTAGCATGGCCTTATCGTGTATGTTCCAAGCGGGCCTTAGCCTAAAGGAACAGCGCCTGAGTTCGGGCAATTGGATTAATAGGTGCGCGGCAGCGCCCAGCAAAACCCCGTAGCCAAGTCCCTCAATCCCGAATGCTGGATAAAAAAACAATACTCCGGAAATTATCCCTAAGTTGTAAAGTACGGGGGCAACCCCTGCCATAATAAAACGTTTATAGGAATACAGAAGATTACTGCATATGTTTGACAATATAAAAATTATTTGTGCAAGAATAATTATCCGCGTGAGGCTCACAGTCTGCTGCAACTGCGATATGTCAAAGCCAGGTACCAAAGCCTTAGTTACCGGGTAAGCTAAAATGTACAAAAGAACTAAGCTGCCTCCAATCGTCAGCATCGCTAAAGTCGCAATGGTATTGGCAAAGTCCTGGGCGCGTTTTTTATCTTCTACTAAAAGTTCAACAAAAACAGGAATAAGGACAACTGAAAGAGTGCCCAAAATAAAAACATTCATAATGAAATCGGGCAACCGAAACGCGGCATTATAAATATCCCAAATATAAATTTTCGGCCCGCCAAATGTTGAGGCAAAAAGCGGTTCCCGGACAAGCGCTATAAGCTTAGACAGCAACGCAAAAAAACCGACAATAAACGCCGCCCTGGTTATAGTAAAATTAGATTCAAAAGATTTTAATTTGTTGAACATTACTCTTTTTGCAAAACTGCTCCGAGAAAATAATCCTTATCCAGCAGTATATCAGAAGTCAGTAAATCTGTATCCTGATGCGCGTCAAAATTTTTCCATTCAACTTTTCTGCCAGCGATGTTTAAAGTCCAGGAAAAATTGGCCGGCAGACTGCCAATTTGTTTTTGTAAAAGCAGGCTATAACGGTCAGTGTCCTTTAAGTTAAAAGGCAATCTGTAAGTCAGGTTAATGGTTTTGCTTTGCCCGCCCGCTAATTCCAGCCAGTTGCCAAAAAAAGTCTTGCCGGATTCTTTGCCTATGACAGTTCCGGTATCAACATCCTTCAGCAGGTTTTTTTGCCAAATTTCCACTTCGTCTAAAGTTTTATACTTTTTATCCGGAGCGAAATCCAAATTTTTGTAGTCAAAGCCAGAATTGTTTATAAGCCTGCTCTCGGCCGGCACGTAAATTCTTACAAAGGCAATATTTTCAGCTTTGGGCAGATCAGGCAGGCGGTTTGTCCGGGTAATTTGCAAATGGTTGATAAGGCTGCCGTCAGGATCAATCGTGGTAATTAAATTTATTGTTTGCTCAATTGATAAATCGGTTTTGGTGCCGCCGAGGTTAGTGTTAACCACAGATAAAAAATCCCGGTCAGTAGCTTCCAGTTTACCCGCCCAGTGAAAATTTTCCAGCTGGTTTTGCAACCCGCTATCATTGCTGTAAATTACGATTTGCCTGCTGTTTAAGTTATCTTCCAGGCCCTGGATAATTTTTTGCCAGGTATCGCCATCGGCGGCGCTGATTTTTTGCAGCAGCAGCGGCAATAAATCGGCCAGTATCTGTTTGGGTTCATTAGTGGGCAAACTGTCGTTGGTTGCGGTAAGCACCTGGGTTTTTTCAATGAAGTTGTCAGCGCTCAAAGTCACATCGTATTTGGGCAAATACAGCGGGCCTAAAATTTTCAGCCAGTCAATAATTGTGTCCGGCGTCAGGGCCAGAAGTATGTCTGGTGTATTGCCGCCTTCCTTTTCGTAAAAATTGCTGATGATTTTTGCCGAAGCCGGCCAGGAAGCAAACCAGTTGGCGTCGCGCAAAAACCAGCGGTCATTGACATTTAGGACGGGAAACGGGGGTTTGATAATTTCCTTAAGCTGGCCGTCTAAGTCGTAAATGCTACTGACTGTAATTTGTCTGAGGCTGCCGTTATGAATTTTTAACAGCGCGTAAGTGCCGGGAAAACCGCCGGCGGGCCGAAGCTCGTTGTTGTTTTCCAGCAGGACTAAAATATTTTTGTTGCCCAGTAAAAAACCTTTTGCCAGAGAAATGATTGAACTAAAATTGGCCAAAGCAAGTTTGGCCTGGAATAGTTTTTCCTTGGCATCCCTTAAAGTCGGCCTGTTTTCCGCCGGCAGGTTTTTTTCACTGACTTGACTTACCAGGTCATAAGCTTCGGAGATTCTTTGCAAAGCCGGCTTTAAGTTGGTTTGCGTACTTTCAAAGATAGCAGCAATTTGGCCGTCCTGGTCATTTAATCCGGCGGACGTAAATTTTAAAGACTGCAAATTTTTTTGCAATTGTATAGCATAAACACCGGCGGCAGCGGTTTGGCGCGCCGCCTCAAGCAGTCTTTCAGCGTCGCGTTTTTGAGGCACAAAGTTTAGCAGCTGGTTTAAAGCCTGCCCACCTTCCTCCAGCTGGCTTTGTCCCCGCTCAAAGGTCTGGTAGGCCAAAGCAAGGCGATTTTCTGCCTGGTTAAAATTTTTAGTGATTAAGGCGTCTTTAGCCTCGGAAAGATAATTTTGCCCGAAAAAAGTGTAGCGCAAAATTTTATCTTTGAGCGCGAGGCCTTGAGCAGTTAAATTTAAAACCGTAATTGCCGCCCAACCCAGGGCCGCGATAATCAAAAATATAAATAAAGTCTTGGCGTAATGCGCTTGGGATAACCGCCGCCATCTAAGCCGTCCAAAATGAGCGGTTTGTAAAATTTGATTTTTAATGAAGCGATAAGGCAATAAAACCGTTTGCACCAGGAGGTTGCCGATGAAATAAAAAAACCAAAAAACTCCCCGGCCAATTTTTGAAAAACCCCCCCTTTTTAGTTTTTCCCGGTTGGGAGAAGCGTACAAATATTTGCCGTGGTAAAAATAAAATTTTAATTTTTTCGTTCTAATCATTGCTTTTTTCTGTCTTTACTATTACTAATCCATACTAATACTTGGCCATGGATTAGTATATTAGCAACTAACTCGCAGTTAGTAAAAAAGTTTTAAGCTTTGTTATAGCGCGAAATGTTTAATAAAATCCCGACCGCCGCTAAATTAAAAATCAAAGCTGTGCTGCCATAAGAAAAGAAAGGCAGGGGGATGCCGGTTAGCGGCAGCAGGTTAATAATGGCGGCAATGTTAATCAGCGCCTGCAAAGTAATCCAGCAAACAATACCAAAGCCCAGGAGTTTGCCAAAAATATCCGGCGCGTTTTTGGCAATTTGAAAACCCTTGAGCGCGAAAGCCGCGAACAAAGCCAGGGCTAGCAAAACCCGAAAAAAGCCCAACTCTTCGGCCAAAACCGCAAAAATTGAATCGTTAATTGAGGCTGGTAAATAATTGTGCTTCTGGCGTGAAAGTCCGTAGCCAAACCCCCACAAGCCGCCCGAACCAATCGCCAAAAGAGCCTGATTAATTTGGTAGCTAATGCCTTTAGGATCCAGCGCTGGGTTAAAAAAAGTTACCAGGCGCCTGGCGCGGTAAGGCTCAAATTTTATAAACAAGTATAAGCTAAGCGCCCCGCCAATAGCGGCGTAAAAAAAATATTTCCAGTTGATTCCGGCCGCGACGAGCATAAAAAAAGCTACCAGCAGCAAAACCAGCATGGTGCCAAAGTCAGGCTGCCAGAGGATCAGGCCGGCAAACAAAGCGATAATAATTAAAGATGGCAGCAGGCCAAAATAAAACTCATTGAGTCTTGCGCGTTTTTTGTCAACCCACGAAGCAATATAAGCAATTACAGCCAGCTTTGCCAACTCCGCCGGCTGGAAAGTCAGGGGGCCAAAATTAACCCACCTGGAAGCGCCGCCTAAATTCAGCCCCCCCAGACTTGGTATTTTTACCAGCAGCAGCAAAAACAGGGAAGCAAATATCAGGACGGGCAGATACTTCTGCCATATGTGGTAGTCCGTTTTTGAGCAAACATATAGGGCAATTAGCCCAATTACTCCGCCGTAAAGCGTCTGGTGCAAAATGTAGTATGTTGTGTTGCCGAAGTTATTGAAAGACTGCACCGTGGAAGCGGAGTAAAGGACAATCAGGCCGTAAGCCAGGAGGCTTAAAGTAATAAACAATAATAGATGGTTGGTTTTTAAATTAGTTTTTTTCATTTAAAAATTTTTTACCGCTATTTTAAATTGATTGCCTCTATCCTTATAATCGTTAAACATTCCAAATGAAGCGCAGGCCGGAGACAATAGCACTACATCGCCTGGCAAAGCAACAGATTTGACTTGGGCAAAAATTTCAATCATATTTTTCGCGCCCGTAAGCATTTCCAGCTTCTCTGCCTGAATGGCTGCTTTAATTCTTTTAGCCTCTTCCCCAATTAAAATTAAACTTTTAATATTTTTCGATTCCGAAATAATTTTTCCTAGCAGTGTAAAATCAGAATTTTTGGAAGACCCTCCCAAAATTACAATCAATGGTTCAACAAAGGATTTTATAGCAGCAATCGCAGTTTCCGGAGTTGTCGAAAAAGAGTCGTTGTAAAACTTTATTCCCCGCTTTTGACTGACAAATTCCAGCCGATGTTCCAAACCTGTAAAATTCTTAATTGCATTAATAATAGAACTTTTGTTCGCTCCAGCCGCATTTGCTGCTAAAATTGCTGCGCAAACGTTTTCCCAATTGTGTTGGCCGCGCAATTGGAGGTCGGAAATCGGAAGTCGGAAGTCGGAGCCTGCGATTAAAATCGCGCCATTTTTTACAAAACATCCCTTCTCCAAGGTCTTTTTCGAACTAAAATACAACTTTTTCCCCTTACCTAATTTACCAATTTCCAGCGAAGCTTCAAAATCCGCATTTATAAGCGCAATATCGTTTTCGTTCTGATATTTTACAATCGCCTCTTTGGCTTTTACGTATTCCTTATTGTCTAGATGGTAGTCTAAATGCTCTGAAGTCACCATCAATACTACTCCAATGTGTGGACTGCGGTTTAAATCCTGCAGTTGGAAACTGGAAAGCTCGTATACCACCCAATCATCTGTTTTTAATTTATCGATAAAATCCAAGGGTTGAACTTTGCCAATATTGCCGGTAAGATATATCCTTGATCGTTTATCTTTGATCGTCGAGCCCAGGAGCATTTTGTAGATTAACGCCGATGTTGTGCCCTTGCCTTTTGTGCCAGTGATGCCAATAATTTTCGCCGGACAATTTTCAAAAAAAAATTTTGTCTGACTTGTCACTTTCAGCTTTTTACTTTCAACTTGTGCCAATCTTACCCCCGGACTCCTAAAAGCTACATCAAACTTTCCCAATTGCCTAAAACTATCCGGCCCAAAAACAAAGTCTACCCCAAGCGTATGCATTTCCTGCCGCTCTGGCTTCTCCCAGGCTTCTAAAGGCTTTTGATCAAACAGCACGGGTTTTACTCCGTGCTTGATTAAGTATTTCGTAACTGCCTTGCCTTCCATGCCATAACCAAGCACAGCAATTTTCTTTCCTTGTAAATCTTGAATTCCCATTAAAATACTCTTATTTTTGCGAGCTTAGTTTCTGTAAAAATGGATATATTTTATTGCAAACTTCTTTGTTAAATTCTTTCATTTCACTATTGTTCAATTTATTTGCAGCATGGTAATCTTCAATAATAGTATTTCTCACGCAGTTGTTAATCTAATCATATCAACTTTTTAAACTTTTTTAAAATAGATTCAAAAAACACCCTTATTTATGAGGGTGGGTTAAAATTTTTTCAAAAGTTTATATTAAATTTTCAGCGAAATTAACAAACTTAGTAATGGCAAACGCTTTGTTGCTAAAGTGAAGCTCAAAGTGTTACAATAAATACATTAATTAGTAAGTTAACGATAACTATGTACACGGCGACTACTTTTCTTCTTCTGATCCTTATCGCAGTTTATAGTGTTTATTTGGGTGCGCGGCCGGTGCAACGGAGTTCCGAGACGTCGACCCAGCAGGTGCCCAAGCAACAAGCTCATGCCACTACTACTCCCAACACTCCGTCGGTCTCCGGGGCTTACCTTAAGATCGTTACAAAAAACCAAGATGGTACTCAACTCCGCGATGGCGTATTCGTAATGAATGTCAAGTACCCCGAGGACCCGGGTATTCCCCCTTGGTCGTACGAAAGGGATCTTGGACAAATTAATGCCAACAACGGCTTAGTGTCATTTGTACCAATTCCGTCTACGGGACACCAGCTTACTATCTTCTACGTCCTATCGAAGACAGGCCAAAAGTCCGATGAATGGGAAATAGACAACCGCAGCTATTGGAGTGATTACGAAACTGCAAAGTTGAAACGTACTCCTTATGTATACGAACACGTGTTTATTCTGCAATAAGAGCGGCTCCAGACTAATCCAGCGGCTCTATGACTGACTTACAATTACAAATGACTCTAAGCCTTTAACACTAGGCGCTAAACTGTTAATTTCATTTTACCAATTTTTAAAAAATTTTCAAATAGATACAAAAATCACCCTTACTTATGAGGGTGGGTTAAAATTTTTTCAAAAGTTTATATTAAATTGCAAGAAAAATTAACATCCCGGAGCCGCTGATATAACGGATGCATATTACGAGGGCCTCTTCGCTTCTATATAATTCGTTTTCAGTCACCTACTTACGGTCCGATTTTGGGTGAATCAACCACGTTCATTTGTGACCATTAGCCAAAGCTTTTGCTAATGCCAGCAGCTCCCGGACTAATCAACGCAACCAACTCGCGTGCATTGACCACGCGTGTATGTTTCCACTTAGCAGGAAAATGTCGTTTATTTCCGGTCACCAAGAAATCTGCGCCCGACGCCTCCGTGCATTCCAGAAACCGATTGTCCGGTTCGTGCTTGGCTGCAGTCACTCGGTGTTTCGGCTCCACAAGTGCGCTGGCCTTTCTAAGTTCCGTCAATGTGCGCTGAATTTCTTGAGGTTCTAATTTGAATTTGGACCGGGGAAGTACGTCAGCATACTCAAGTAACACTGTGGGTGACGCGCACAAGGTAAGCCGCCCAGTTAAAGCAAGCCGCAAGACCTGATCCTCCCAGCCTTGCGGTTTGAGCAACGAAGAAACCACCACATTGGTGTCCAACACCACGCGCGGAGTCATTGCTTGGATGGCTTACTGGTCTTCCCCCTGCGCTCTCGGCGCACTTCTGCGATGCCATTGTCAATTTGACGCATGGTGAGCCTGTCAGTGCCGCGGCGTTTGGAAGCGGACTGAATCTCCGTCAGCCACTGAGGCGCTGGCGCAGTGGTGTCGATGTAGTCCTTCAGGCTCATGATAACCGCAACTGGCTGTCCGCGTCGGTCCACGACGAAACGCTCGTTTTTCTGTATGGTACGTTCGAGGATTTGGCCGAGCTGCGTTCTGGCAGTCAGGGCTGAAACAACGTTAGTCATAGGTGATTTATTGCGTTTAATGGTTAATACCTCCTTGAACTGATTAATTAATCAGTTTGGTTCAGTATAGCAAACAGGCTTAAATCGTCAATCCCACTGTTAATTGCATTCCGGTCATTGAATCGGTCAAAGATAATGAAATCTTGCGCGGCTTGGCAGAACTCTTGTCTGACGAAAAAGCAAAAGCATGGGTGAAATCGCACCTGCGAAAAGAGGCTGTCTTTTTGCTCAAGAACTATATGTCAGTATTAAAATAAAATATATGACTAAAGAAGAACAAAAAAACGCCATCTCAAAAAATTTGAAATTTGGAGATTGTGATAGCATCGGGCATTTCATTCCACATCCGACCATCTACTGACCTTCTGTTAATTTTTTCTTAAGACATACCCCGGCAGTTGACCGGTAATTTTTCCCTCTGCTACCGCGGCCTTGCCGTTAACAAAAACATATTCCATACCCTCACTGAACTGGTAGGGGTTTTCGTAGGTCGCCCTGTCCTTTACTTTTGCAGGATCAAAAATTACCAAATCGGCAAAGTTGCCGATTTTAATCTCGCCGCGCTTTTTTATTCCTGCTTTTTTAGCCGGAGCTGACGACAACTTTTTTATAGCTCCCTCTAAACTTTCTCCTGCTCCTTGAGCAATGTTCAAAAACTTAGCTGCTGTTCCAAAACATCTTGGGTGAACAAGGCGGTTGTTGTTTTTGAGCCCAAACCCTGCTCCATCCGTGCCAATAAAAGATAAGGGGTGTAGAATAATTTCTTTAACCTGCCCCATGTTTAAACTCTGCTCAAAAACCAACACCTCGCTGCCACCATTCTCGACCAGTTTTAGCACCGCTTGCTCTCCTGAACTTTCCATATTTTTCGCAATCTGCCCCACTGTTTTACCACTAAAATTTAGTTTCGTCGCGGTAGAAGCCACGTACATAGTAGAAAACTTAACGCCGCTGTTGTTTAAAAAAGATAAAACTTTGTTTTTCTGAACCGGATCGGCAAAATGTCTGAGCATCGTTGTTCTGCCGCCTTCTATCGCCCACTTCGGCAGGTACGCGTATAAAGCTTGCCAGACAGTATCGTAAGGGTAAACATCAAAATGTACGTCAGTCCCCTGCATGTACGCGGTATCAATAACATTTAAAACTTCCGGCAATTTGTGCCAGTTGGCTTGGTTGCGGATTTTTAAATGTGAAATTTTAAGATTGACTCCGGTAGCCTTGGCAATATCTAATGCTTCATCAATTGCCTCAATAATTTCATCACCTTCATTTCTTAGGTGAATGGAGAACAAGGCGGAGTAATTTTTTATAATTTTCGCCAATTCAAAAAGTTCAAGTTCAGAGACAATGATTTCATGAGCATAGGACAGTCCGCTGGAGAGCCCAAAAGCGCCCGATTCCAGACTTTGTTTAAGCGCCCTGCCGATGGCTTCTAACTCCCCTTTTTGCAGCCCCCGGATTTGGTCGCCAACCACGGCTCTGCGCAGCGTTGAGTAACCCACTAAACTGCCGACATTGCATCCAAAGCGTCTTTTAGAAAGCTCTTCAATAAATTCGCTGAACGACACCCAGTTAATATTTACGCCCTCCAAATTGTGCCACTTTTGCATTGCCAGCAAGGCTTGCGAAGACAGCAGGGGCGCCAAACTGGCGCCGCAGTTGCCCATTAAAATTGTGGTGTAACCCTGGGTAATCAAACTGTCTAGTGATGGATTGTCAAAAATTTGCCAATAAGCGTCGCTATGGTTTTGCAAATCAATAAAACCAGGCGCTAGAACTTTTCCGTCCGCTTCTATGGTGATTTGCGCAGGGGTTTTTATTTTTGGCGCAATATTAACAATCTGGTCCCCCTGGACTGCAACATCCGCGGTAAACCTTGCCTTACCGCTGCCGTCGATTATGTTCGCGTTTTTTATAAGCAAAGAATACATTTTATGGCTTGTTCATATACTCTTTATTTTTTAAAAATTGAATGGCTTTTGCTAATCCACCGCTTCTGTCATTTTTTATGATTTTATCCAAAATGAGCAGAATGTTCACTCCATAGGATTCATTGAGGGCTTTTATAAACGTTTTCCAGGCGGGAATAGCGGCGGGTTTATTTGGGTCATAATCTTCAAAATAAGCCGCCAGAACTAAATTTTTGTTTATGGGATAACGGCTCCGGCTTAAAAGCAGCTGGTATAATTCACGCTCCCCGCCATAGCTTGCCTGCAACTCGCCCATTTGATTAAGATACTCAAAAAAATTTCCAGGTTGTTTCGGAATTTGTTTTCCCAATAACTGCCATGTTAGGGTTTCCGTTACTGCCTCATTAAGCCAATAAAATCTCGGCCGGGGAATTTGTTTGCTATGCAAAGATGCCACATACAATCCGGTACGCACATTCTGTATGTAAGGACTATACTGACCGCGAGTTTTTACAACCTCCGTCCTACCGCTTAAAGCATGCAGCAATTCGTGAAAAATGACCGCCCGAAATAAATCTTTTTTATCCAAAACATTGTGGGCAATAGAAATATTGCTAAAGTCAGAATCATATTCGGCGTGAATCTCCTTCAATTTGGCTACGATCGCATCCTTTACATCAAATGAAATTTCGCCAAGACGCTGGTTGACGAACTCCGGGGTTAATTGCAGATTTTCCTTACGTGCGACTTCGCTCAGCTTTTTTTTAAAGTCAATAACGGCTTGTCTGGCCCTACTTTTTAAAACTCCTTTGCTCGCCTGAATTTCTGCCTGATGGAGCTCCAGCATACTTCTAAAAAGCTGATCGGAAATAACAAGGCCTTTTTGGACAAAATCGCCTGTTGTCTCATAAGCAAATAAATATTTATCATGATTGCTATCTTTTCTTGTTTTGTCGGCTGTTTTAAAATCGCGAGAACTTTTAATTTCCCTAGTGAGTTCAACGCTTAATTCCGGCGCATCTAAAGCCCTTTTGAAAAAAGCGACAACTTCCGGATACAATCGCCTTCCTTTTTTAGCAATGGTCCTTAAGTCGGCTTGGGCTTTTAATATAACCTCATGAACTTTTAATTCCGCTTCCTCTTTAGTCAACCCCTTTTCCTTTAAATATTCGGGATCCCGCAAGATTGATATTTTTTCCAGCTCAAAATCCCCATAGATGTCACCTAATCTTTGCGTTACAGCCGCGACGGCTTTTCTTTCTTTCTTTTCTCTCAGGTACTCTTCTGCGGTAGTGCTGATTTTTTGAATATTAAATTTTATTTCCGGACTTCTACTCATTTGGGTCGATTAAAAGAATTGTTGTTTAATAAAAATCGATGGGAAAAAACACAATTAGTAGTAGCTTGATAATCATCGTTGCCACAATATGTAGTCGTCAAAGTTATTAAGCAACATGTCTAAAGATTACATATCATCCCAAAAAATAAACTATGACGCCTATAATGGCAGTGACTGAAGCGATTATCCAGAATCGCATTGTAACTTTAGCTTCCGGCCAGCCTATGGCTTCAAGATGATGGTGCAAGGGAGCGGACAAAAATAATTTTTTTTCAAAAGCCTTCCGCCAAAATAATTGCAAAAGATATGAAAGCGCCTCTGCCAAAAATACAAAGCCTATCAAAACCAACAAAAAGACTGAATTTGTCAGAAAGGCGACAATGGCCAGCAAGACTCCTAAACCCATTGAACCGGTATCACCCATAAAAAATCTTGCCGGTGGAACATTAAACCATAAAAATGCCAACAAGGCCCCGCAAATTACGCCTATAAATGAGGCCAGGTCGTTTTTGCCCTGCAAAAAGGCAATAAGACCGTAAGCAAAAAAAGCAATCATTAGACTGCCGGCCGCCAGCCCGTCTAAACCGTCAGTTTCGTTTACCGCGAAGCTGGTAGCGACAACGGCTAAAATAAAAAAAGGAATAAACCACACCCCTAAATGCACGCCACCAACAAAAGGTACGTGGACAGCTGAAAATTCCAGTTTGAAATAAAACCACCAGGCGCCGATTGTCGCCACTGCCGTGTAAAGCATTAGCTTGAAACGAAAGCGCAGTCCCCTCCCCTTGTGTCCAAGCTGACGAACGTCCAGCCAGTCGTCTATAGCGCCCACAACTGACGCGCCTAAAAGCGCGCCTAAGGGCAACAAAGTTTCTTTTCGGGAATAAAAATCAAAGTTTTTAAAGTACGCAATATTTAAAACCCTGTCCAAAAACCAAAAAACAAGCATTATCGCCAGCAAAGTTCCCCAGACTAAAATCCCGCCCATAGTCGGCGTGCCGGCTTTATGCTGGTGCATTTTGGAAAAATTGGGGGTTGAGCCGTCAGCGCGGATTTGTTTTCCGAGTTTGTTTCGGTTTAAAAATTTAAGCAGGATGGGGGTTGTGGCCAAAGCCGCAATAAAGGCCAAGGAGGTTAAAGTAAAAATTTTAGTCAGCGCGGAGTAGCCCATATATCCTCAATTATACCATAAAATTGCTTTTTTATAAATCTTCTTGATCGGGAATTTTTATAGATATTCTAGTTTATCAGAACGAGTGAAATAGGCTTTTTGTCAGAGGCCTTTCAAGGAGTGGCATTATTGCTAGTTTTCCCGGCCGTTGGCTAAATAATTTACGCCATCTGTGGGCACCGTCTGGCTAATCTAGTTGTTCCATCACAAAAAGCGACAGCGCCTTGAGTTGCAACTTGCAACTTCTCCGTGGTCTTTTTGATTTTGTTGAAAGTTGGTACATTGGTATCGCTCTTTCACAAATTGCTTTTTTCATTTTTTTAATTTCAAACAGTCAATTCTAACATGGATATCCATGTTAGGGCCCTGGCAAAAATAACTTCCCAGCTTTGCTTCCATCTTCGCCGCCATCTTTGGCTTTTCTTCGGTCACAAAATGTTCAATGTAGCTTGGGCTACATCTCACATTTTGTTCGGTCAGAAAAGCCAAATCTGGGGCAAATCTGGAACCAAACCAAGGTAACTTATTTTTGCCAGAACCCTTAGAATTGACAAATTGTATTACCAACTAAAATCATCTTCCGCCTCATCTTTCAGTTTTAGTGTGTCTCCTTCCCTGTCCTGGCTCCGGAGCACGACTATAACAATATTATGGCTGCCGATTTTGACCTTGGTGGCCATTGAGCCGCCGGAGGTTTGGGTGTAGCCGGTTTTTATAGCAGATATATCAGGATGGGTTTTAATCAGCTTATTGGAAGCTTCAGTATAATAACTTTTGCCTGAACTGCCTGAAAATTCATACGATGTTCTTCGGCCTAAATCGGTAAATGCGGAAAGTTTTTCTGCGCTGGAAATTAATTTTTTTAAGTCATCAGCAGTGGAATAATTATACTGACTGTCAAAACCCAAAACGTTGGAAAAATGAGTGTTTGCCATGCCCAGATTATTTGCCTGCTGGTTCATCAAGCTTATAAAATTTTGTCCTGTTGAGGAAGCCGTGTACTCCGCCAAAACCAAGCCCGCGTCATTGCAGGAACCAACCAGCACGGCGTTAAAAATATCCAGAGCCTTTACTTCATCTCCGGCTAACAAATCCAAAGAAGGGTTAGTATTTATGATAGCTTTTTCGTCAATTATAAAGGTCTTGTTTAAGTCGGCGTTTTGATAAGCCACAAAGGCGGTCATGAGCTTGGTTAAGCTGGCAATGCCAAGTTTGCTTTGAGGATTTTTTTCAAGCAACGTTTGTCCGCTGGCCAGCTCAAACACCAGGAAACTTTTCGCGCTTATGGCGGAAAGATCAGGCGCTTTTATTTGTACAATTTGAGTTTCGGCAAGACTTTCCTGCCTCGTAAAAATGCTCGCGTCCAGAACTTCCGGTTTCGCCGATGCCGTTTGGACAAAAGAGCTTACCTGGACTTTGTATGGTTTGGAGAAAAGCATGGTTCCGCCGACACCCATGGCAATCAGTGCTAAAAAAAGCAATGCTGCCCACAAAATTTTTGATTTTTGGCTTTTAATTTGCAATTTTTTTTTCGATAATTTTACTATCGCTTTTATTGTAGCTTTTTGACCCCGTTAGAAGTATTTTTTTACTTTCAAAGCCAAAATAATAAAATTTATTCTTTGCCTTTTTTCATCTCCAATTATTTTACAGACTTCAAACGGGGTTGACAAATGACTTTGTTGTGGATAAGCTGACATAGCTAGAGGTTTTCTAAGATGTCATCCTGAGGGGTCTCTTAAATTAAAAATTAAACGCTTTTTGTAAAAACATGTCTGAAATCAAGTTAGACGAAAAAAATTTTGACAGAGAAGTGTTAACTTCAACTTTGCCGGTTCTGGTTGATTTTTGGGCGGTGTGGTGCGGCCCGTGCAAGGTTTTGGAGCCAATTGTCGATGAAATTGCCAAAGACTATGAAGGCAAGCTAAAAGTCGGCAAAGTTAATGTGGATGAAAACAACAATCTTGCTATGAAATATAACGTGATGAGCATTCCGACCCTAAAATTCTTCAAAGCCGGTAAAATTGTCGGCGAACTAATTGGCGCCGCGCCCAAAGCGACTGTTGAATCGGAAATAAAAAAACATCTGTGATCAAGCTTGCACGCTCCATGTAAGCACAGACAACCGGATAATAACAAAACACCCCCTGGTCAATTTTGCGGGGTGTTTTTATAGGTTATGTGACTCGCCGGGCTGTAAAACTTTTCGTTGAATCGGTGTTGGGTGTTGCGGCTCCTTGGCTATTGTCAGCGAGGAAGGGGGAACCGATGGCTGGGCGGGTATCGATTCAATTTGGTCAACCAGTTTTTCTGATACTTGTTTGGACTCCTGGATTTTTCGTTTTTGCATGCCTAAAACTTTATCCCAAATAGGATTTTCTTTTTTTTGCTGCTGACGATTTTGTGAAGGCCTGGGCCGTTGATGGAAATCATGATGAGGCCGGAAGCTCCTGTTATCATCACGGCGGCGGGGCTGTTGTCTGCGCTCTTGATGGCTGAAAGGCTGGCCTGGCCTTTGCGCTTGAGGCTGTTGATTGACAAAGCTTTTTTCTTCCCCAGAAGTTTCATACGGGTTTGAAGCGGTTAGGGAGAGAGTTTTTTGTATTATTGCTTCAGTAGGTTGGGCCGTAGGTATTACCGGCGCTTCTATAACCGTATCTCTTGCCGGCTGTTGGATTTGCACAACCTCAGGCT
Source organism: Candidatus Doudnabacteria bacterium (assembly GCA_023245915.1). Taxonomy (GTDB): domain Bacteria; phylum Patescibacteriota; class Doudnabacteria; order UBA920; family UBA920; genus PALSA-1336. Next base: position 20,420 of record JAHFJK010000006.1, read on the forward strand.
GCTCAATGGTAATCGACTGCTCCTTAGACGTTTCTTTCTTATCGGTTTCTTGGCCAATCAAAATCGCGGCTTCCTGGTGGTATTCTGCTCCCATCCAGCGAGAAATTTTTTCTTCTACTTCTGCCACCGGATTGGCGTAACGCTCACGCGAAACTTTGAGAACTTTCTCTATATTGCCAGTTAAGTAATTGGGATTAGGCGGCAGGGTAACTGCGGAAAACGGGTCGCTGGCCACCCCGTTTATCATTAGCTTTAATAAAATGTGATATTTGGGCAGGTTGACAATGTCAATCTCCGTAAAAACCGGTTCGAATTCCTTAACCAAAAATTCCGCGTCTTCGGCGCCTACCCGAAAGACCACCAAAGTACCCACGTTGCCAAAAATCGCGTCGCGCACCTTGGTATTGCGTTCCTGAACCAGCTGGCCAATGTACTGATGGCCGACAATTAAATTTAAACGGTATTTTCTGGCCTCGGATAAAATTGTCGCAAAACTGTCAGTGGCGAAATTTTGGAACTCATCCACGTACAAATAAAAATCCTTGCGCTGGTATTCTTCCACATCCGTGCGCGACATTGCCGCCAGCTGCAGTTTGGTCACCAGCATTGCGCCCAAAAGCGCGCTATTGTCTTCTCCGACTTTACCTTTGGACAAATCCATTATCAAAATTTTACCCTGGTCCATAACTTCCCTCAAGTCAATTGTGGACTTTGGCTGGCCGACAATATTGCGGATAACGCCTGACGACAAAAATTGACCGACTTTGTTTTGAATTGGCGCTATAGCTTCTGTTCTGTATTTTTCGTTGTAGTTGGCAAATTCGTCGGTCCAAAACGCCCTGACCATAGGATCTTTGACGTTGTCCACAATTTTTTTGCGGTATTTTTTGTCCACATACATTCTGGTGATGCCTAAGAGAGTGTTGCCCGGGCTGTCTAAAAGCGCAAGAATGGTGTTATTCAAAATATACTCCATCCTGGCTGACCATAAGTTGGCCCAGATTTTGGTAAATACGCCCATCAGCCCCGAAGCCACAAGATGCTTGTAGCGCGGGTCGACGGATTCTAAAATGTTAAAAGCCAGGGGGTGGTCTAAGTCCGCGGGGTTAAAATAAATTACATCGTTAACCCGGCTACTGGGAATGGAGTTTAAGATCCTCTGTACGCTGTCGCCGTGCGGGTCCAAAAAGGCTACGCCATGGCCATTGCGAATATCCTGAATGACCATATTTTCCATGAGGCTAGTTTTGCCCATGCCGGTTTTACCCACCAAGTACATAT
>JAHFJK010000106.1 GCA_023245915.1 Candidatus Doudnabacteria bacterium
CAACAGTTAAAATTTTATAACAACATGGTCATTGGGATTTTGCTTATTGTAGATTTTGTTATACTGGCCGTGGTTTTAGGCGCCTATATGTACGCTTCCGTAAAGGAGCGGAGGTATTTGCGCTTAAAAGCCGGCCAGTCTTTGGAGTTGCAGCAAAAAGTTTACCAGGCCGAAGTCTTAAAGGAAATCAACGAAAGGATTGGATATTCGTTGGACACGGCCAAAATAATTGACATCATCACCAGCAGTTTGGGCAATTTGCTCGAGTATGACACGGTCGCGTCCATGTCTTTAGAACAGGGTGAGAAACTGGTATTTAAATGCCGGGTGGAAAATGCCGTTAATCATGAATTTGTTGACGAGGTCAAACAAAAAATGCTGCTTTCCTGGGAAGCGATTTTAAACCAAAAGTTGGGCATAAAAATCGCTGACGAAAGTCTGACCGGCAATATTTTAGACGATAGCCTGAAAGTTTCAGTCCAGTCTTTTTTTAATTTGCCTGTGGTGATTTCCCAAAAGCTGGTCGGGCTGATTAACGTGGCCTCCACAAAAAAGGGCAATTACGGCAGCGAGCAGGCTTCTATTTTATACGATATTATTAACCAGGCGGCCACCGCGGTATCCAAACTGCAATTGCTTTTGGAAAGTGAAAAGGGTAAGCTCTCGGGAGTTATTTATTCTTTAACTGACGGTGTAATTACCGTGGATTTAAACAACCAGCTGGCAGTTTATAATCCTGTTATTAAAGACATTTTAGAAATCCATCCGCCGGCAGATTCAGCCAACGGCGATAAAGACAAAAGGCTGTCTATGTTTGATATTGTCGACAGCCTGGGCGGCAAAGTTGACTTGCGCACCAAAATTGAGCAGGCAATAGCGCAAAACCAAATTATCACGCTTCCGGAAGTGGTCCTGAAAGATAAAGCTTTGGAGATGACCATTTCGCCGGTCAGGGACAGCCAGGGGCGAACGGTCGCGGCCAGCGTGCTTTTCCACGACATTACCACGGAAAAATCTCTGGAAAAGCTCCGGCAGGAATTTACCGCAATGATGGTGCACGAACTGCGTGCGCCGCTTACCGCCGTGCGCTGGTCTTCGGAGTCCCTGCTTAAGAACTTAAACGCGGCCGCGGGCATGGAGCCGGCTAAAATTAAGGATACCATGCTAACCATAGAAACCGCGTCCAACAATATGCTGGAGCTGGTTAACGATTTGCTGGACGTGGCAAAAATTGAAGCTGGCAAGTTTGAATTAAATATGCAGGAGTATGATTTGGTAGAGCTGATAAATGAGCAGGCTAAAGTTTTTAAAAGCCAGGCGGAAATTAAACATTTGCCCGTTAGCGTGACCGCTCCGGAAAAATTGGCTTTAAAGTTTGATAAAATCAGGATTGGCCAGGTTTTAGGCAATTTAATCAGCAATGCCATTAAATATACAGACGCAGGGCAAATCGACATTAATTTGGACACGGATGCTGGCGCTAAAACAGCCGTGGTCGGCATTAAAGATTCCGGTGTTGGGGTTTCCCGGGAAGATTTGGCCCAGTTGTTTTCCAAGTTTAAACAGCTCAAGAGCGGGGACCGGAGCCGCAAAGGCACGGGTCTGGGACTGGTGGTGAGTAAAGGCATTGTCGAAGCTCATGGCGGAAAAATCTGGGCCAAGAGCGCGGGCGAGAATTTAGGCTCAACTTTTTATTTCAGCTTGCCTATGGGCAAATAAGTGGTATAATTAAAATCAATATATCGAATCTACGAATAGAACGAATCTGCGAATGTTTACGAATTCACGAATTGATAAATTCCTTGTTATTCGTTGATTCGTCTCATTTGCAGATTCGATATATTAAAGAAAGGATTTAATATGATCAAAATTGTAGTTGCCGAAGACGACAAATTAATCTCCGATTCGCTTTGCGACGCGCTCAAATCCCAGGGGTATGAGGTAACGGCTGCTTACGACGGAGAAGCAGCTTTAGCCAAAATCAAAGAAATAATGCCGGATTTGGCGCTTTTGGATATTATGATGCCGAAAATGGACGGCATAAGCGTTTTGCAGGGCATGCGGTCGGATTCAGCCACGGCTCAAATCCCGGTAATAGTCTTAACCAACCTGGGCGATATTGACACCATAAGCAAAATAGTCCGGGCCGGCGCAGCCGACTATCTGCTTAAATCTGACCAGTCGGTAGACAACGTCATGCAGAAAATTAAAGAAGTCCTGGCGCGAGGGGTTAAGCTGACATAAGTTCCTACTAAATACTAAATGATACTAAAATACTAACTATAGGTTTAGTACATTTCGTACTTTATTTAGCCAGGCTAATATGAAAATCATTCTTCAGGATAAAAATCAATTTGTTTTGCGATTGGACAAAGGCGACGAGGTTGTGGAAAATTTAACCAGGTTTATGGCCGGACAAAATATTAAAGCCTGCGCGTTTTTTGGCATCGGCGCTTGCGATTCCGTTGAGTTGGCCTTTTATAATACTCATCTTAAACAATATCGCAACAAACCGTTTTTGGAAGAAATGGAAATTTTGTCTTTCAGCGGCAATGGCGCAACAAAAGACGGCCAGCCCGTAATTCACGCCCACGGCGTATTTGGCCGGAACGATTTTTCGGTTTTAGGTGGACACGTTTTTAAAATATCCGTTTCCGCTACCATGGAAGTTTATCTGACAAAGCTGGAAGGCGAAATGAAGCGGGAGCTGAACGC
>JAHFJK010000053.1 GCA_023245915.1 Candidatus Doudnabacteria bacterium
CATTGGCAGAAGTTCCCAAAAGTTTAAAGCCAATTTTAGAAAGCTTTTTGGCTAAATTATTTGGCCGTTGCCCACCAACAGAAACAATTAACGAATGGGCGTTTTCAAACTCATAAATATCAGCCACAGTTTCAAAGGAAAGATTCTCAAAATATAATCTGTCAGATATATCATAATCTGTCGACACCGTTTCCGGATTACAGTTAATAATAATGGATTGCTTTTTATGTCTCTTCAAAGCAATTGCTGCGTGAACACATGACCAGTCAAATTCCACCGACGAGCCTATATGATACGGACCACTGCCTAACACGGCCACAGCGTGATTTCCCAAAGGTTTAACATCGTTATGAGCGCCATGATAAGTCAAGTATAAATAGTTAGTTTGCGCGGGAACTTCCCCGGCGAGCGTGTCGATTTGGAAGACTGATGGGAAAATTTTGTAAGATTTTCGTATTTGTCGTACATCAGTTTCACTTTTGCCCGCAAGCTGACCAATCTTTTTGTCGGAAAAACCTAACTGCTTAAGATCAATCAGGTCTTCTTTATTTATAACCCCTCCCTGCCTCCCCTTTTGCAAAGAGGAGGAGCCGCGCTCTCCCCCTCTTTTCAAAAGAGGGGGACGGGGGGAGTTTATTTTTTTGCCAAAATCCTTTTCAGCCTTAACTATATTTTCCAATCTATACAAAAACCACGGATCAATCCCCGTCAATCGATAAATTTCATTTACAGACACCCCCGCATTAATAGCCGCGGCAACCGCAAAAATTCTTTTTGGCGTAGCTGTTGACAAAAATTGTTTGATTTCTTTTTTATTGGTAAAGCCATTATCAGTAACACTTTCCGCTAAACCCGACTGCATACGAACGGCTTTTTGAATGGCTTCTTCAAAACTTCGGCCAATAGCCATAACTTCCCCAACTGACTTCATGGCGCTGCCAATTTTTTCTTCTGCGCCTTTAAACTTTTCCAAATCCCATCTGGGCAGTTTTACTACTATATAATCCAAAGCTGGTTCAAAAAAACTTTGAGTTACTTTAGTAATTTTATTTTGTACTTCCAAAAGGCTCTTACCTAAGGCTAGTTTTGCCGCCACATAAGCCAACGGATAACCTGTAGCTTTAGATGCCAGGGCTGATGAACGAGACAGACGCGCATTTACTTCAATAACATAGTAATCCAGTTTTTTTGTCTTTGGGTTAGGATTTACCCCGTTAGAAGTCTGGCGCGCATCGCGCCAGCGGACGCCTTTAGGCGTCCGACTTCTAACGGGGTTAAGTGCATACTGCACATTACATTCGCCGATTATGCCTAAAGATTTTACGATTTTTATAGATGCCTCCCTAAGTCCGTGATATTCTTCGTTAGTTAAAGTCTGGCTAGGTGCCACCACAATGGAATCACCAGTATGGATTCCCAAAGGATCGAAATTTTCCATATTACAAATTGTGGCAGTGTTGTTAAATTTATCGCGTACCACTTCATACTCTATTTCTTTAAAATGGCGGAGATATTTTTCTATTAGCACTTGCGGCGATACTGCTAATGCTCCCTCCACAATTTCCTTTAACTCCTTTGTGTTATGCGCCACCCCACTTTTTTGCCCGCCCAAAGCAAATGCTGCTCTAACCATTACTGGGAAGCCAATTTTTTTAGCTATTAATGCCGCTTTGTCGAATGTGGTTGCCGATCCGCTCGGCGGAACTGGGATGTTGATGGATTTGAGGTGGTCTGCAAACAGTTGCCTGTCCTCGGTCAGTTCAATAGATTTAACCGGCGTACCTAAAACAGCAACTCCATATTTTTTCAGCACTCCTGATTTTTGCAAAGCCAAACCACAGTTTAAAGCTGTTTGCCCGCCAAAGGAAAGAAAAATTCCGTCCGGCTTTTCTTTTTTTATGACCTGCTCAACAAAATATGGGTTAACCGGCAAAAAATAAACTTCGTCCGCCAAAAATTTGGAAGTCTGGATGGTGGCGATGTTCGGGTTTATCAGGATGGTTTTAATTTTTTCTTCTTTTAAAGCTTTAATCGCCTGGCTGCCGGAATAGTCAAACTCCCCGGCTTCGCCGATCTTTAGCGCACCGGAACCTAGAACTAAAATTTTTCTGAATTTGATAGCCATATCCATTGTCATTCCGAGCGAGTTCGCCGCAGGCGGACGAGTCGAGGAATCTATTTTACGATTTCCCACTCAAGACTTAAATCTTTAAAACTGGGATTCATTTGATTTATTAAGAATTCTTTCTTTTCTCTTCGCCACTTCTTTAATTGTTTTTCCCTTGATATTGCTGAAAGTACATCATTGGTCTCTTCAAAATAAACTAACTTATGGCATTTATACTTCTTTGTAAATCCTTCTATTAGATCATGTTTGTGCTGATAAACTCTTTTTGCCAAATCATGGGTTATACCTATGTACAAAACTCTGGTGTAGCTGGCCATCATGTAGACAAAATATTGCTTGACCTTCATAAGTTTAGATCCCTCCACTCCCCCTCGACTCACTTCGTTCGCTCGGGGTCGGTCGGGATGACAATAATTATATTTTTTCCAAAAAATAATCAAAAATCCAGTCTGTGTCTGTGGGGCCGGGCGTGGCTTCCGGGTGAAACTGCACTGACATAAAAGGCAAAGATTTATGGATAATTCCTTCGTTAGTCTTGTCGTTGGCGTTATAAAACCACTCTTTAAAGCCTTTGGGAATTTTGCCTACGGCAAAGCCGTGGTTTTGCGTCGTCAAATAAGCTTTTTTTGTGCCGCTAATTACTGCGGGCTGGTTTTGGCCGCGATGGCCGAATTTTAATTTGTAGGTTGTTCCGCCAGCCGCGAGCGCTAATAGCTGATTTCCAAGACAAATACCAAGAGTTGGAATTTTTTTGCTGATGATATTTTTTACGTTTTCAATGGTGGCTTTGGCCATCATGGGGTCACCAGGACCATTGGAAATTACAATTCCATTTAATTTATTTTTTAGCTTCAAAGGATTAAAATCCCATGGCACGACAATTACTTTCAGGCCGCGTGATACTAATCTGCGAATAATATTTTGCTTTGCGCCGCAATCAATAAACGCAACGGCTTTTCGACCGTTGCCATATATCTTAGGCTTGCTTATAGAAACCTCGGCCACCAGGTTGCGGAGGTTTGGGTCATCGAATCCTGTCATTGCGAGGAGTCCCGATTGCAATCGGGACGACGAAGCAATCTCTTTTTTGAGATCGCCACGCCCCTTCGGGGCTCGCGATGACATTTCAGGAAATGTCATTTTTCCCAGCATTACCCCATGCTCCCGCAATTTCAAAGTCAAACCTCTGGTATCTTTAATTTCCAAAGCCGGCACACCCTCTTTTTTCAGCCATTGCTGCAGTGTTTGCTTAGATGAATAATGCGACGGCGTATCTATATAATTGCCCACAATCAACCCCGAAACTTGCAGCTTGCCCGACTCCCAAAACTTCTTTTCCGGCACGCCATAATTGCCTATCAAAGGATAGGTATAAACCAAAATTTGCCCGCGAAAAGAAGGGTCTGTCAAACTTTCAGGATAGCCCACCATACCCGTGGCAAACACCACTTCGCCAGCCGCTGATTTTTCAGCTCCAAAGCTTTTGCCCTCCCAAATCGATCCATCTTTTAAAATTAATTTGCCTTGCATAAATCATTAGTCAAATACTTCGATACTATATAGTATGATAGTATTTAGTTACGATTAATTGTCCCTTTAATAATTGTCACTGTTACAGATCCCGGAAACGTCACCCCTTCAAATTGTGACCAGCCTACCTTGGCTTTTAGCTTCGCTGCTTCCACGAAAGCCGGCTTTGTCATATCTACTATGGTCAAAGAGCCCGAATAACCCGCTGCAATTTTCCCATACTTATGCTTACTGAATTTATTAAAAAAATTTGCCGGATTCAAGCTGCAAACTCTTAAAATATCCTGGGGAGTAAATTTATGCTCCTGCATTAGCCATGTCGCAAAATTACCGTAAGTATCTAAATTCATCATGCCAGGTTCACCCTGTTGCTTTTCTTGTAAGGTGTGAGGAGCGTGGTCAGTAGCTAAATAGTCAATATCCCCTCTTTTTAAAGCTTCAATTAACTCCAACCTTTCTTCTCTTGATTGCCTAATGGGAGGATTAACCGTAAAAATATTCCTGCTGTCGTTGTCTACCATGGCTTGGTCAAAATATAAATGATGTGGTGTGACTTCTATACTAACCTTCACTCCTCGCTTTTTTGCGGCCAAAATCATTTGCAAACCTTGTTTGGTAGTGCAGTGGCAAATTTTTCCATTGAGCCCATGTTTTTCTATTAAATCTAGCACAAAATCAATTGCGTTAATTTCGGCTTCCGGGGGATGCTGTTGTCTGTGAGTCGGCTGATGTTTTAATCTTTCCATCATCACCGGATCTTCACAGTGAAAACTGACTTCTTGGCCATGATATTGCGAAACCACTCTTTCCATATCTTCAAAATTGTCAAATTCCAAATTACCCGGATATTTTACAGTGTAAACTTTATATGGGACAGTTTTGGTTAAAGGCTGGGTATTTTTCCCGATTCCGGCATAAAGTACAATTTCCACCGGGCTTTTTTGTGTCAACGCGTATTTTTCCTCATAACTTTTGTCATCTACTGGAGGCACAGTGTTATTGGGCATATCCGCAAACGCAACCACTCCCCCATTTATTGCGGCCTCGCCTGCGCTGACAAAATCTTCTTTATAATCCAAGGAATGGTCAACGCACTCACGCGCGTGAACATGCAGGTCAACAAAACCTGGAAAAATCAACTCATCTTTCAAAACAATATCGGCTGTACCTGTTTCTTTCCCAACCGCTGATATTATTCCATCATTCCCAATTTCAATCCGGCCTCTGTAGGTTTTGTCTATATTAACGATGTTGCCTTCTATGGTCATTGGTCTTTCCTAAACATACCCTCCTTCGCTGAAGCTTCGAAGGGTTATCCTCTATAATTATTATTAATATAGTAGATAAAAAAACAGCCCCACGGCCTGGACAGGCTTGGGGCTGAAAAATATAAAATTAAAGCGGAGTTTAATATATGCCATTGGATTATCCTCAATACGATAACAGTTTAAAAAAAATCTGTCAATCGTTCGTGTCAATCGTTCGCGTTCGCGTTCGTTGACAAAACCTGCCCACCCGGCTATAATAAGCAGAGAAAATTAAGCCAAACCCACACACCAAAGCCTTAATATTAGGAGTTTAGACTTAATTTTGATTTATTTAATTGATAACTAAAAACCACACATATAGTTTAATACTTTGGTGTGTGGGTAAAATCCAAAATATTTAGTGTTAAAAGTCAGACTAAATCACCAAATTAAAGCCCCCGAGCTCCGCATCATCAACGAAGAAGGCCAGCAGATAGGTATAATGAAGACGTCAGAGGCGCTTGCTCTCGCCCTTGAGCACGGGCTGGATTTGGTAGAGGTTTCTCCGGTGGCAAATCCACCGGTAGCAAAATTGATTGACTTTGCCAAATATAAGTACCAGCAGAAAAAACTGGAACAGCAGCAAAAAAAGAAAGCCAAAAAGACGGAAGTAAAAACCATTTGGCTGTCCATGCGCATTTCCGAGCATGACATGCAAATTAAGGCAAAAAAAATTATGGAATTTTTGGCCGAAGGAGATTTAGTCAGAATTGAACTTAGGATGAAAGGCCGCGAACAGGCCTACGGAGATTTGGGAAGAAAACAGCTGCAGGAATTTCTGACACATTTAACCACTGCCCATAGAATTGAAGTGCCCATGAAAAGAATGGGCGGGACATGGAGCCTAACCGTGGCTCCTAGTAAATGACAAAATTTAAATAATTGACAAAAATGACAAAATATTGGACCCAAAATTTTGCTCAATTATGTCATTTTTGTTCAATTTTGTTCACTAGTATTTATGCCTAAGGTTAAAACCCATAAAGGAACAGCCAAACGTATCCGCAAAACCGGCAGCGGGAAATTAATGGCCAGAAGCACAGGCCAGGACCATTTTAATTCCAGAGAATCGGGCAGTACAACTAAAAATAAAAGACGGGATTTGCTTTTGGGAAAAGTGCACCAAAAGTTGAACAGTGTAATACCCTACAAATAGGACTTATAGGTCGTATATGACTTATAAGACCAATAGGAAACTTTATGACCAGAACCAAACGCGGAGTTGCCGCCCACAAGCGCAAAAAAAATTTACTTAAAAGAGCCAAAGGCTTTGACAACCGCCGCTCGACCAATTTTGTCTATGCCAGACAGGCGCTGCTGAAAGCCGACGCTTACGCCTACCGCGACCGCCGCAACAAAAAGCGCGACTTTAGAGCCCTGTGGCTCATCCGCTCCAACGCGGCTTTGCGGGAAAACGGCACCACCTGGAGCAAATTCGCGGGCTTAATGAAAAAAAACAACGTGGCCATAAACCGCAAAATGCTCGCTGAACTGGCGGTTCAGCATCCGGCTGTCTTTGACAACATGGTAAAAAGCTTATAACGGGACTGTCGCTGAATGTGCTTTTAAGACGAAATTCCAGGATTTCGGGCAGATTGGCGCAAATAAATTTTGATGTTTAGCCGTAGGCTAAGCGGAAAAATTTTTTGGGGCAAGACGCCGAAATCCTGGAATTGCAGTCAAAATGACATTCGGCAACAGTCCCATAACCGCTGATTAGTCGCTGATATACTCAATTGCTAAATTAATTTAGATATAATACTCCGAAGCTTTGCTGTTATCAACCTGATTTTATTGGTTATTACCAATTTGATTCCAAACACAAAATCGGAATTTAATTAGCGAAGGAGTATAGCTACGCAGATTGGCGCTGAATCATCAATGTCAAAAAGCCGCCCCACAACACTGGAGCGGCTTTTGAATTCAACGTCCTTTCAGCGTAAATATCTGCATCCTGTCAGCGGCTTCTATTTCCCCTGCCCGGCCGCCTTATCTTTCATAATCGCGCTGACCACGTTACCCTCGGCTTTTAAGTCTTCGTAAAACAAAATTTGCGACCGCGAAATATGCATTTCATCCACCGGCCCGTGCAGTTCCTGGCCCAGTTTGACTAAAGTAATGTTTTGCGGCGTGTTGGTGGCAGACCCGCTGCCCTGCGCCGGTCCGACCTGCAGGTAATAAATATCTTTTAGGGTTACATAGCTGCTCTCGACATCAGACAGTTTGCCAAAATAAACCTGACCGTTGGTTAAAAACACTGCCTGGTATCCCGAGGGCTTAGTCGCATTCATGGCTGATTTTTCACCGCCGGTTCCCGTAAATAACTTGTCCCTGAACGTCACGCCCAATACAATCAGCACCAGCACTATTGCCGCTAAAATTACCCAGGGCATTTTGGAAGGCCCGCCGGCTGCTTCGGTTTCAGCCTGGGCTGCAGTCTCCTGCCTGGCAACCGGCTGCTGTACTCCCGGGTTTGGCTGGCGGTTAATCCTGATTTCGTCTGACATATAATATGCTCTTTCTTCAATTAATAATTTCCGCTGGAAAAAAATTTAATTGACTAATTATGTTTAAAACTTTGTCGCCGACTGGCACGCCAATATAACACTGAGTCGTACAGTTACTTTTCAGCCTCCAATCAGCGTTGGCATACAAATCCGCCTCCAATCGGCGGCTTATCAACACCTCAACATTTGCAGCTGTGATAAGCTCAGTTCAAACTTTTTTGTGGATATCGGCGAATTTTTTAATCTTTCAATAAAATTTTTCTTTCCCTTAAACGCCAAAGCCAGTCCAATTGCAAAGACGGCGCCGGGCACAAGCGGAAGGGCAGAAACCGGCCCAGCGGCAGCCGGGTTAAAAAAGCTGATTACACTCTGGCGAAGGGGCACAACTATTTTAGGCAAAGCCACGGCCAAAGGCTTAACTTCCAAACTTGCTTTAAGCTCGGCAGCTTTGGCAACTTGCAGAGAAAAACAGCTTGCCGGCTGGTTAAAGTTTATAAGGCTGGAATTTTGGGGCAAAGCAAGGGCTTTGCCTGCCGGCAAGCTGTCTGTTTTGGCACAGCCCAAAAAAAACTGATTTAAACCGCGGGCCGCAATCTTTACTTCCACTGCCTTTACCGACGTAGTTGGCTGAACAAAAACCTCTACGGGT
>JAHFJK010000107.1 GCA_023245915.1 Candidatus Doudnabacteria bacterium
AATAACATCAGCAACGGGCAATCCCAGCATCTCCCGGGCCTGGACATCAACAAAAACGGCACTGTTTACTACATCAGTTCAGACAACCTTCTCCACGGCTATCCCTCCCTCTTAATCTACAACTCCTGGCATTTGAAGAATGATTTTACAAGAGTAGTTCCTTCCAACTCTGCTGACTCCAATCTACCCATAGGGGGGATGGTTAGTATGAGGGTGGTTAAGTAGGGGGCCTGCCTGCCGGCAGGCAGGGATGGTGGGGCAGAGGGTGGTGGAGTAGGGGAGTAAAAATAGAAAAATTTCACGGATTTATGGCCGATTTTAGATGAAAATACGACGAATTTGACTGTTTAATAACAGTTTGATATATTAGCTATATGGCTAAATTAGTTAACTGGCATGATTTTGAGGCTAAATTAAAGGGAAAAAAGTTACTGCTTTTTTCCGCTTTTGACGTCCGCAAGGTTTTTCCTATTACTCCTGTCGCAGCGACTTTTTTATTGCACCGTTACGCCAAAAAGGGATTTATTGTCCGCGTGAAGAAGGGTTTATACGTTTTTCCTGACGCCCTGCCGCCGGATTTATTTATAGCTAATAAACTATGCGAGCCCTCGTATGTATCCCTTGAGTTTGCTTTGTCATACCATGGGGTTATACCCGAAACCGTATATGAAATTACTTCAGTGACGCCCAAAGCGACCCGCAGTACGGAAGCCCTGGGAAAAATATTTTCATATCGCCGGATTACCAAAAAGGCATTTACCGGATATTCCATAGAGAAGCAAAAAGGTTTTAGTTTTGCCATTGCCGACGCGGATAAAGCTTTTGTAGACGCGCTTTATTATCGCGTATTGTTTGGCAAAAAACCGCTGTCAAGATTTAATAAAGAAAAAATAAATCCCGCCAGAGCGCTCAAATACGCCGGACTGTTCGGCAATAACAAGCTTGTTGCAGTATTAAAGACAACGCTAAAATGATTACCAATGAGACAATAGAAAAAATCGCCCAAAATTACCAAATGGGGGTGTTTCCCAACATTGTCAGGGAGTATTTTCAGAATATATTTTTAGAGCAGTTGTATAAATTCCCCGGCGCGGACAAACTTTTATTTAGAGGCGGGACGGCACTGCGCATTGTTTACGGCAGTCCGAGATTCTCGGAAGATTTGGACTTCTCTTTGTTCGGCGTTGCCCGGTATGAAGTAAAGCAAACCGTCGAAGATCTTTTTGTGTCGGTTTTAAAAGAAATCGAGCAGGTTGGCATTAAGGTGGAGCTTGGCGGAAAATCTGACCGGACAACCGGCGGATATTTTGGCGTGGCGACATTTAATATGAACGACTACCGGCCTATTGGTATTGAGATTAACATTTCAACCCGCAGCGATGTTATTATGAGGGGGGAAGTGGACAGCGTGGCAAATGACTTTATCCCTACTTATAATATTATCCACTTGCCGAAACAGGCTTTAGTGGAAGAAAAAATATTCGGCGCGCTGCTTGAGCGTAAGAAAGCCCGGGATTTTTATGATTTATACTGGATGATGAGAAAAGGAATGCTTTCCATTGAGCAAAAGGGCCGCTTATCCGGGCATAAAAGTAAAATTTTGGAAAATGCCGAAAATGTTGATTTTCGCGGAGAACTCGGAGTTTTTCTGCCTGCTGACCAGCAGGGGATTATCCGCGATTTTATCCGGACGCTCGCGGGGGAGATGGACCGCCAACTTTCATATTTATAAAATAATGATAATATCCAAATCAAAACTCCTTTCCCGCTACCTGCCTCTCTTTCTCTCGGTTATTTTAATTGTGGGCGCGGCTTTTGCTTACCAGGTTTTTGTAAAAAATAACCGGGAGGCGCAAGCCGATGGCGCAGTAAACCATATAAACATTTAAGCAAAAAAATGCAATGAACAATAAAATTCAAAAGCTTTATTGTTATGTTGACGAAACCGGACAGGATTCCGGCAGTAATTTTTTTGTTGTGGTAAGTATAGTAAGCGGCGAGGAACAAAACCAGGTCAGAAATAAACTTTTGGAAATTGAGGAAAGCAATAAAGTCCATGCCCGAAAATGGTTCAACTCCCGTTCGCCCATAAAAGAGGAATTTCTCCAAAATCTTCTCAAGGAAAAATTAGTACAAGGCGATATCTATTACAGCAGCTTTAAAAAACCGTTGCCGTTTTTTTTGCCAATGTTGGAGACTATAGAAAAAGCCATTAAAGACAAAGCCGGCAAGGAAGCCTATAAGGCAATTGTTTATGTCGATGGCATAGATAAAAAGAAAGCCAAAGAGCTAACCGGAGCTCTAAGGCTAAAAGGAGTCAGGCTTGAATATGTTAGAAGCGCGCGCGATGAAAGTGAGCCTATGATCCGTTTAGCCGACCGCTGGGCCGGGTGTATTCGCGATGCTTTAGAAGGCAAAGAAGCCAATATCAGAATTTTATCAAAAGCTGAAAAAGTCAGCTATATTAAACGCTTATAAAAAATAACCCCGACAAGTCGGGATTATTGTGCTTTTCGACTATCTCAAGGATCGCTCCCTGAGCCAATCTCCGCCTAAGGGTGGGCCTTCATCGAAAGTACTGTGAGTATAGGCGGAAATAATTAGTTTGTCAATAGTTAAATTTTTGTTATAATTAAGCCGGAAACTACAAACAAATTTTAACGAAT
>JAHFJK010000108.1 GCA_023245915.1 Candidatus Doudnabacteria bacterium
AGCTGCCCACCCAGAAGGTGTAGACATTAACCTTTCTGGGACTATCTACTGGCTGCATAACAATCAACTCTATCCTTACCCATCTCTTACTGTCTACAACTCCTGGAGAGTGCCGGGAGATTTTAGCCGGGTATTGCCTGCTAATGCCGCGGATAAAGCATTGCCTATTGGAAAACCGCTTGAGCCCAGGATATTAAAATAAGTTGATGGTAATATTCTGGGGCAGCCCCAGAATATTACCATCAGAAATCCATCGTTAACTTTTTAACATTTTATGCAGAAGCTTTATTGTTATGTTGACGAAACCGGGCAGGATACCGGAGGCGGGTTATTTATTGTTTCGGTGATAGTAACAGGCGAAGAAAGGGAAAAGCTAGTTCAAATTTTAGAGCGGATTGAACAGCAAAGCGGTAAGGGCAAAGTAAAGTGGATGGAGGCGCGCCATAAGTCCCGTTTTGCCTATATCAAAGAAGTTTTGTCTACGCCCGCGTTTAAAAATACCCTGCATTTTTCTGCCTATAAAAATACCAAATCATATATGGCTTTAACTGTGCTTTCAACAGCCAGGGCTATTTTAACTTCGCCCCTGCCCCATTCATCAAACATGGTCTATGTAGATGGTTTGCCGAAAGCCCGTCTCCGGTGGTTTGGGACAGAATTGCGCAGATTGAGTGTTCACAACAGTAAGGTTGCCGGAGTGCGCCGCGAGGAGGCAAATACACTTATGCGTTTAGCTGATGCTTGTTGCGGTTTTGTTAGGGCGGCGTTGTCCGGTGAGCAACACGAGACGGCAAAACTTTTTGAAAAAGCCAAAAAGGCGGAGTATATAAAAGAAATTTAAAATTAAAAACCCCAGCTTTCGCTGGGGGGTGGGTAGCCTATTCCGCCATTTTATTGGCAGACATCCACGAATACTCGCAGTGTTCGGCTACCGAATCATTTTTATCTTACCAGTAAGAAAAAAGTTTGTCAACAGTAAATTTGTGTTATAATTAAGCCGGAAACTGTAAACAAATTTAGACGGATCTATGACAAATAATCACAAAACACAAACATACACAAAAAACAAAACTTTCATATTCGCGGCTTTGCTTGCCCCGTTAGAGAAGCTTATTAAAAAAGTCGGCTCTAACCATTGCGGATTTTGCAAACATTCACGGCTTAATATGGTTATTCTTTCTTCTAATGGGGTGTTTATTTAGTTTGCAGTTTCAGTGTCCATTCGTTTGCAGCCCACAACACCCTTTACCCCTATCCTTCCTTACAAGTCTATAACTCCTGGAGAGTGCCCAATGACTTTAGCAGAGTCCTGCCTGCTAACTCTGCTGACAAAGCTTTGCCTAAGGGAGCGGCTTTGGAGCCCAGGATACTAAAATAAAATTATGACTTATCAAATTGACCAGTCAGGCAACCTTGCTGATTTAGGCTTGCCGGTGGGAGATTTAGTCGGTATCAGGGTACCGCAGTAACATTAACAAACCGCAGGAAATATGGAAATTATTTTTTTCAATAACCGTTGCCAAAAATTTTTTGAATCTCTGGAAGCATCAATTCGGCCCAGAGCGGGCAGAACTTTTGAGCTGCTTGAGCAATACGGCCATGCTTTGGGCATGCCTCATTCTAAGGCTCTGGGCGGAGGATTATTTGAGTTGCGGATTATAGGGAAGGTTAGTGTCCGGTTTGCGTATGCTTTTTATGCCGGAAGAATCTGGATGCTTCATGGTTTTGTAAAAAAGACCAGCGGTACTCCAAAGCAAGATATAGAATACGCCAAAATCCAACTCAAGGCGCTCTTGCACTAATATAGCGGATAGGTTATACTACCAATATGGATTCCGCAAGACGTACGCGGGGTACATAATGTCCGCCTGCTTTATACTAATAATTAATTTTTAGCGTATTAAAAATCATATGCCTAACACTATAAAAACAACAAATTATAGAAAATTCAAAACATTTCGGGAAGTGCACAGGATGTGGCTTAAAGACAAGATTTATAAAAAAGCTTATAAAGACTTAGACTTGGAATTCAGCCTTATTGCGGCTCTGATAGATGCCCGCCTGCGCAAAGGCCTGACCCAAAAACAGTTGGCTGAAAAAGCCGGCACCAGGCAATCTTCCATTGCCCGTTTTGAATCCGGTACCTATAACCCCACCTTAGCCTTTGTACAAAAACTGGCCAATGCCCTGAATACAAAAATACAGTTAGCTTAAAATCAAAAAGCTTAACAGCGCCATTTACTGGGCGCATAACAACACCCTTTACCCCTATCCTTCCTTACAAGTCTATAACTCCTGGAGAGTACCCAATGACTTTAGCAGAGTCCTGCCTGCTAACTTTGCTGACAAAGCTTTGCCTAAAGCAGAGTTAATAAGGGAGAGGGTGTTACAATAATAATAATCGAGAAGGGCACCTTCTCTGTGACTTTGAATTACGAAACGTTCCTGAATTTTTAGCCGTAATTCCTGCCAATGCAAAAACCGCCTCTTAAAGTCTTTAGGGTCCTGGCAAAAATAACTTCCCGGCTTTGCTTCCATCTTCGCCGCCATCTTTGGCTTTTCTTCGGTCACAAAATGTTCAATGTAGCTTGGGCTACATCTCACATTTTGTTCGGTCAGAAAAGCCAAATCTGGGGCAAATCCGGAACCAAATCAAGGTAAC
>JAHFJK010000054.1 GCA_023245915.1 Candidatus Doudnabacteria bacterium
TACCAAACTGGAAGGCGAAATGAAGCGGGAGCTGAACGCGGATTTGAATTTAAATACCTTAGTATAAGATATGGACATACTTGCCCACGCGTTGTGGACTAATTTAGCCTATTATAAAAAATATCCTAAGGATGTTAAAAACCGCTTATGGGCGGTATTTTTTGGCGTCCTGCCTGACTTAATTTCCTTCACGCCTTCGACCCTGTACATTTTATTTTTTCATCGGGAGATGTTTTCTAATTACAAATTAAGTTTAGAGTTAGGTCAAAGCATGTGGGTGTTTAGGTGGGCAGATAGAGTCTTATAATTATTCCCACAGCCTGTTGGTTTTCGGGGTTTGCGCGATCGTTGTTGCGGCCTTTCGAAATGGAAGGATATTTTGGCCAATGTTCGGCTGGGCTTTGCATATTGTAATTGATATTTTTACACATAAAGATTTTTTTGAAACCCCATTTTTATTTCCATTGTCAAATATCAGAAACCATAAATATTCGGTGGTTTGGGCAGAGCCAGCTTTTATGGTTATTAATTATTCGGTTTTAGCGATTGTGTATATTTTGATTTTTGTTATCTTGAAAAGAAAATATGGGAAAAAACCGCGGTAAAGATTTTTTTGTTATTGCCCATAACATCCGTTCTTTATTGAATGTGGGATCGATATTTAGAACAGCCGACGCTTTTGGTGTGGCAAAAATTTATTTAACCGGCTACACCGGAACGCCGGCAAATGTATTTCATCGCGCGAGGATGGGTAAAGTTTCTCTTGGAACTGAAAGTTGGGTACCATGGGAATATGAAAAATCTCCAATTCGATTGATAAAGCGGTTAAAATCTGAAGGAGTAAAAATTATTGCTTTGGAAAATATCAAAGGCGCTGGAAACATCGCAAAATTTAAACCAAAATTCCCGCTGGCTTTGGTTTTGGGAGAAGAGGTTAGGGGAGTGTCGTCGGCGATATTAAAATTGTGCAATGCAATTATAGAGATTCCCATGCTTGGGAAAAAAGAAAGCCTGAATGTTGCTGTGGCTTTCGGCGTGGCAGCTTACCATGTTAGTAAATAAGTGTGTTATAATTGAGTTATCCACAAGCCAGTATTGACAAAAAGTGAACGATTGTATACTTTTTAAATATCAATTTTTTTATGTCCTCAGTTGTAAATGTCACTACAGAAGCCATTGAAAAACAATACGAGCTTATCAAGCAGTATTATCAGAAATTTTTAAAAAAGTTTGGTGTTAAGTTGCCGACTTTACGAAATGGGAAAGGTGAGCTTACTAAAAATTCTCTGGTGTTAGTGTATTTATCTTTTGGTTATCCTAAAACTAGAGTTGTTTCTAAAATAGAACTTACAAATTTTATCAGAAAGTTTGACCCAAATGTGCCAGATGTTCAGCAAGGCAGACATTTAGCGGCCCAAGATGGTTGGTGGATAGTTTCTGGAGGCCGCGACAATATTGTTTTAAAAGTTCCAAGTGGTTATTATCAGCTTTATACTCTGGAAGCGCCTTATCCGGACTTCAAGCAGGGCCACAGATTAAAAGAAATCAAAGGCTGGGATGAGTTGAAACTTAAATATCATAATCGTTGCGCCACCTGCGGTTCGGAAGAAGGAAAGCCGCATTTGCACTGGAGCGGGACAAAGACATCTTTACAGCAGTCTCACCTGGACCCACGAAAACCTTTGAAACCAGGGAATATTATTCCTCAATGCCAGAAGTGCAATCGTGCTGACAGGAATAGATGGGTGTATGATGAAAAAGGAAGAGTCATAAAATTAGCTTATGCTAAATTTGTTTTGAATTTTGACGAAGATATTCAACAAAGGATTTATCAAATTTTGAACAAAAAATATGGAGGCAGCAAACGAAAATGAAAGAAACAAATTCAAAAATTTTAAATAACATTATTTGTGGCGATGCCTTAATTGAAATGCAGGCAATTGAAGAAAATTCAATTGATGTTGTTTTAACTGACCCGCCTTACTTTTTGGATAAAATGGACGACTCTTGGGATTATAAAACGGTTTTAAATAAAAAAAATCACTATACAGTCAAGTCTTTGCCTGCGGGGATGAAGTTTGACAGAGAGCAAGGAAAGAGATTTTATGAATGGTATTCAAAAGTTTCCGTTGAGGTTTTTCGTTTGCTTAAACCTGGAGGATTCTTTTTCTCCTTTTCCAGCCCCAGACTATATCATCGCATGGCAAGCGCGGTAGACGACGCGGGATTTGAAATTCGCGACTGCTTTATTTGGCTTTATACTCAGAATCAGGCCAAGGCCATGTCTCTAAACCATTTTATTGATAAATTAGCCGTGGATGAAGCCGACAAAGAAAACCTGAAACAAAAGCTGGATGGATGGAAAACGCCTCAGTTAAAATCCTGCTTTGAGCCTATTGTGATGGCGCAAAAACCAACGGATGGAACTTATTTACAGAATATTCTTGCTCAGGAAGTCGGCCTTTTAAATACAAATATTAAAATCGGGCAGGAGATGTTCCCTTCCAACGTCGTTTCAATTAATGAGATTAATGAAGAAATCGACAAGGTATTTTTGGTTTCCAAGCCGACTAAAGACGAAAAAGCCGAGTATAATACTCATCAAACAGTTAAGCCGCTTAGGCTTTGCGAGTATTTGATAAAACTTTCAACTTTCTCTAAAGACTCTGTTGTCTTAGATCCGTTTGTCGGCAGCGGGACAACTGCTGTGGCCGCGAAAGGCCTGGAAAGAAAATATATTGGTATAGATTTAAACCCTGAATATGTGGAAATAGCGCAAAAAAGATTAGGTGAGACCAGCGACCGTCAATCACCCCAAATAAAAAGTAAACCAGCGCAACTAGGTTTATTTATTTCTCCAGCAAAAAAACCTTCTTTTGCTTGAACTGGTTTGAGTGCTGTGGACAGAGCCCATATTTGATTATTAAAATGAATTAAATATCCCTTAAGTAAGGGATATTTCTTTATTTTACGTAAATTTTCGCAGCTTTGACTTTTGGGTTTTTGTGGAGTATAATATCTGAGTAATGGTAAAAAGTGGATGAAAGTGGGGATAAGTGGTACATTCTGTGGATAAATATTTGGAGATTAGAGATTGGTAATTAGAGTTTGGAGTTGATTATCTTTAGTTTCTAACTTCCAACATCCAATATCTAACTTCCAAAGAAATGTTTATCGGCGAATATCAAGCATCCATTGACGACAAGGGTAGAATTGCTATCCCTGCCAAGTTTAGGCCGCAGTTGAAACAAAAAATTGTGGTAACCAGAGGTTTGGACAATTCCCTCTTTCTTTACAGTTTAGAAGAATGGAAAAAGTTGGCGCAAAAATTGGCTAGTCTCCCAATTTCTACTGCCAACACGCGGGCTTTTTCCCGGCTCATGCTGGCCGGAGCCATGGATTGCGACATGGACAAGCAAGGCAGAATTGTCTTGCCTGTTTATTTGAAGGAATTTGCCAAAATAAATAAAAAAGCCGTCATCGCGGGTTTGTATAATCGCATTGAAATTTGGAGCGAAGAATTATGGCACGCATACAAAACCCAGACCGAAGCACAGAGTAACGCGATTGCGGAACAGTTGGGAAGTTTGGGGGTTTAGTGAAATTTATTTCAAACAGTATTTCAATTTATTTCTATTTTATTTCTGATTGGAGAAATACAGTGGAAATATATAGAAATATTTAGAAATAAATTGTAACGATGACCTATGAGCACACTCCAGTTTTACTTAAAGAAGTTATTGAATATTTGGACCCTAGTCCCGGTCAGAATTTTGTTGACGCGACGCTGGGTGGCGGCGGGTATACGGCGGCGATTTTAGAAAATAATCAGCCGGGCGGGAAGGTGTTGGCGGTTGACTTAGATAAAGATGCTTTAGAGAATTTCAAATTTCAAATTTCAAATTTCAAAGAGTTGGTTCTTCATCACGGAAATTTTGCGCAGATAGACAAGATTGTTGAAGGCCATAAATTTTCAAACATTAGCGGGATTGTTGCAGACCTGGGCTTGTCCTCGTACGAATTACAACATCGCGGCATGAGTTTTCAAACAGATCAGCCGCTGGATATGAGGTTTAATCTGGAAGGGCAGCACATTGATGCGAAATTTATTTTAAATAATTACGACGAACAACGGCTGGAGAAAATTTTTAAAGAGTTTGGGGAAGAAAAGTTTAGCAAACAGATTGCACGGCAAATTATAGGACTAAGAGCTAAGAGTATAGGGCTAAGTCATACGACCGATTTATATCAAGCCATTGTTGATGCACTACCAAAACCTTTCAAACACAAAGCCGATGATTCTGCCAGAAGAATTTTTCAGGCTTTAAGAATAGAAGTCAACCACGAGCTGGAGAATTTAAAAGAATTTTTGCCCAAAGCTTTTGATCTTTTGAATCCGCAAGGCAGATTGGTGGTTGTAAGCTTCCACTCGCTCGAGGATAGAATCGTTAAGCAATTTTTTGTGGCTTTAAGCAAAGGCTGCGTTTGTCCGCCTGAATTTCCCCAGTGCGTTTGCGGAAAAAATCCCCAGGGAAAAATCCTTACAAAAAAACCTATTGTTCCATCAGCAACAGAATTAAAAAGAAATTCGCGTTCCAGGCCGGCAAAATTGAGGGCCATAATAAAAATATAAACCGCTGACATTCCGCGGATAGGAAAGCTGATAGGACGCTGACTTCTCAGCGCAGCGTTAAATCAGCCTAATCCGCCAGCTGGCGGATTAGCGACCCATCAGTGCTTAATGGGACTGTTGCTGAATGTCATTTTGACTGCAATTCCAGGATTTCGCCTGAAAAGCACATTCAGCAACAGTCCCTTGATAAGAAATAAAAAAGTATATGACAAAAGCACTTAGCCTTCCAGGTTTTTGGTCTTCCAATTTTTCTAAAACTAAAATCACAGCCGCGAACAATACCCAGGGCGTTAATTGGGGTTTTTTTCTGGCTGTCACCTTGATAGTAGCCAGCGTGGTTTTGCTGGCCAGCTATATTTATGGGGTAAACGCCTTTGCCCAGCAGGGTTATGAGATTGAGTCATTGCAAAAGCGGCTAAAACTGCTGAATGACGACAACAAAAAAATCAATTTAAAAGTTTCCGAGGCCAGTTCCATGGTAATGATCCAAAGTGATTTTTTGAGCTCCAGCTTTGTACCGGCCGGCACGCCTAAGTTTGTGGAAGTAAATAATTCTCAATTCACCCAAAAATAATGACAAAAATTAAATAAATGACAAAATTGAGCAAAAATTGTTTTGTCATTTCCCTCGATTTTGTCATTTTTGTTCATTATTTGGGACTGTTGCCGAATGTCATTTTGGCTGCAATTCCAGGATTTCGGCATCTTGCCCCAAAAATTTTTTTCCGCTTAGCCTACGGCTAAACATCAAAATTTATTTGTGCCAATCTGCCCGAAATCCTGGAATTTCGTCTGAAAAGCACATTCAGCAACAGTCCCTATTTTAATGGCCAACAAACGAACAACTTCATCTTTTAATTTCCGAAGCAGCCTGGTGACTGCTTTTTTGTTTTTAGCTTTCGCCATGATTGTTTTCCGTCTGTTCAACCTGCAAATTTTGCACGGCAAGCAGGCCAGGGTGGAGGCCGACTTACAGCATAGCATCTATAAAAAACTTATGCCCAGCCGCGGGCAGATAAAACTGGTGGATTCAATTTCTAAAGACACGCTGCCTTTGGCTGTCAATACCAAAAGTTTTTTGGTTTACGCGGTGCCCCAGGACATCTTAAACCCCAAATTAAGCGCTTCGGCTTTGGCGCAAGTACTCGCTTTGGACCCAAAAGATCTTTTGGAAAAAATCAGCAACCCGGATAAAAAATACGTGCCGCTAAAAAAAGCTTTAAGTGACCAAGAACAAAAGCAAATTGCCGAGCTAAAATTGCCGGGAATATATTTTGACTCGGAAAACACCCGGTTTTATCCGGGAAATAACCTGCTTAGCCAGGTGGTGGGCTTCGTGGGTTTTAAAGACAAGTCAACGCAAAAGTCAGGCCTTTACGGGCTGGAAAAATTTTTTGAACATGATCTGGCGGGAAGCCCCGGTGAGTTGGTGGCGGAGAAGGATACCAGCGGCGGGGTGATTTTCGCGGCTTCCAGCGGCGGCAAACCCGCGGTTGACGGCGCGGATTTAATTTTAACCGTGGATAAAACTTTGGAGTTTCAGGCGGAGAGCATTCTTAAAGACAGCGTGGTAAAAAACGGCGCGGACAGCGGTAGCATAATTATCGCTGACCCAAAAACCGGCGCCGTTTTGGCTATGGCCAATTACCCGGATTTTAATCCCAATGAATTTAATAAAGTAACCGATCCAAGTATGTTTTCCAATATAGCCACTTTGGGTAATTACGAACCGGGGTCGGTTTTTAAGGCCATTACCATGGCCGCGGCTTTGGACGTTGAAAAGCTAACGCCGGAAACAACCTATATAGACACCGGAAGCGTGGAAGTCGACGGCTATAAAATCCAAAATTCAGACCACAAAGCTCACGGCCAGCAGACCATGGTGCAGGTGCTGGACGAATCTTTAAATACCGGAGCGATTTTTGCCAAAGAGCAGATAGGCAACGAAGGTTTTTACAAATATTTACAAAAGTTTGGTTTTGGTAAGGCCACAGGCATAGAATTACCCGAGGGTAAGGGTAATTTGGATGGGCTGAAAGCCAAGATTAAAGTCGATTATGACACGGCAAGCTTTGGGCAGGGGATTTCAGTTACGCCAATTCAACTGGTGCAGGCTTACGCTGCTTTGGCAAACCAGGGCAAAATGATGAAGCCTTATATAGTCCAAAGCAAAATTTTTCCGGACGGAAAAATTGAAAATACCAATCCCCGGGAGTTAGGACAGGTAATTTCTTCCAAAACTGCCAATATACTTTCGGCGATGCTGGTTTCGGTGGTGGAGAACGGACATGGCAAAAGAGCCGGTGTGCCCGGTTACTATATTGCGGGCAAGACAGGCACAGCCCAAGTGCCGAAAAAAGGCGGAGGCTACGAAGAAAATAACAATATCGGCTCTTTTGTCGGCTTTGGGCCGGTGGAAGACCCCAGGTTTGTTATGCTGGTCAGAATTGACCATCCCCGAGACGTGCCGTTTGCCGAAAGCACAGCGGCGCCTGCCTGGGGCGCCATGGCGCAGCTTATTTTAAATTACTATCACATTGCGCCGACGAGGGAAATAAATTCTACTAAATAAAATAACCATTTTTAACGGCCGTTAAAAATGGTTATAAAAATATTATTTTTTATTGTGTCAGCTGCATAATATCGCTGGGCTTGATTTGCTCGATTTGTTGAATGGAAGCGCCGGAGCCGGAAAGCAGCAGCTTGGTGGTCAGCCAAAATAGTAATATCGATATCACTGTGAGCAAAACACAAATCATTGCCACCTGTCGGGCATCGTCCTTGTCATCAAAAAAATATTTTAACGCAAACACTAGTCCCAAAGGCGGCAGGCCAATGGAAATTAAATAAGCCCACTTTTTGGCTTTGGCGGAAACCAGATTTTGCTGCTGGTTTTGCAAAGCATTCATCATCAACAAACCCATATTGACATTGGGGTTTTCTTTTCCCACCGCCTGATATTCCTTAATCTGCTCTTCTAATCTTTTGTCAGAATCCATGACATTATTATATCATCGTGTTCTTTTCTTTTCCAATAAATTATCATATAATACTGTTTAGTTGCTTACATTTTGGGGTGTAGCCAAGCGGTAAGGCAGCGCCCTTTGGAGGCGCCATTCGAAGGTTCGAGTCCTTCCACCCCAGCCAATTTGCAAAACCAAATTTTTTCAAATTGGCTGTCCCTATTGGACAAGCTCCGAACTTTTTTTAAAGAAAATTGCGATGCTGAATTCTAAAAGGGTTTTGATGGGCGGCGGCGAAGCCGCCGCCTCTGATGCCCCCGCCGCCGTTGGCGGCGGAATGTTTTAAATCCCCCCCAGACTTTTTGGGCCCAAAACCCCGCCGCAAAGCGGCGGGAACCTGTCCGCCTCCGGCGG
>JAHFJK010000055.1 GCA_023245915.1 Candidatus Doudnabacteria bacterium
ACGCGCCCGGCGGCTTCCGGCTTGCCTTCCTCGGCGTAAAACCAGTGGGCCGCTACCCCACGCTCGGCTTCTTCGTGCATTAAATCGGTACGGATTTGGATTTCAAAAGTTTTGCTTTCTTTGTTAAAAATAGTGGTGTGAATGCTTTGGTAGCCGTTGGGTTTGGGCGTGGCAATAAAATCTTTAATTCTGCCCGGTACCGGCTGGAAATGTTTGTGGATGACACCCAAAGCCGCGTAACAATCGGCGGTAGATTTAGTAATGACCCGCAGGGCAATAATGTCGTGGATTTTTTTAAGATCGCCTTTATATTTTTCCAGTTTTTTAAAAAAGGAATAAGCGCGTTTAATGCGGCCGGAAATTTCCAGATACTTTATGCCCTCCACGCGCAGCATGTGGGCCAGCTGTTTTTCCACTTCTTTTACGCTGGCCTGCCGGTTTTCCAGTTCTGTTTGAAGCGATTGGTTGGTCTTTGCGTACTCTTTTGGGTAGACAATTTTAAAGGCCAGATCTTCCAGTTCGTCTTTCCAATTGCTAATGCCTAAACGGGCAGCAATGGGCGCGTAAATTTCTAAAGTTTCGCCGGCCACTTTTTTTTGTTTTTCGGCAGGGATGAATTCAATTGTCCGCATATTGTGGATGCGGTCTGCAAGTTTTATTAAAATTACCCTAATATCGTGGCTGGTAGCAATAAAAAGTTTACGCAAATTTTCCACATAAAATTTGTCTTTGCTGTCCTTCATGCGCACGTGGCCAAGCTGTGTGACACCGTCTATTAGCTGGGAAATTTCTTCACCGAATGTTTTTTTTATTTCTTCCAAGGTGACTTTGGTGTCTTCCGGCACGTCATGTAAAAGCGTGGCTACAATGGTCGAGGTGTCCGGAAAAATTTTGCCTAAAATTACCGCGGCGTCGCGGACGTGGGTAAAATAATCTTCCCCGCTTTTGCGCTTTTGCCCTTCATGCGCCTTTTGTGAAAATTCGTAAGCCTTTTTTATCAGCTCGCCCTGATCATAAGAGAATTTATGGGGTATGGAGTTGAGGAAGTTTTTAAAGTTTTTCATAGATGATGATATAATTATTCTAGCAAATTTAGATATTTTTAGATATTGATTGAAATTGATAGATATTGCAACTAATATTAATGAATATCTGTTAATATCCATTAATATCTTTTCAAGCATGCCCGAGCTACCCGAAGTTCAAACTATTGCCAGCGAGTTAAATCGCAAACTGAAGAATAAAACCATCAAATCGATTACTGTCACAGGGTCGAAGGTGGTTGGCATTGGGCCGGCGGTTTTGTCGCCTAAACGCACTACCGCTGAATCAACGGTCGCCAAATTTAAAAAGCTGCTGGTAGGACAAAAATTTCTTTCAGTCAAACGCCGGGCTAAACTTTTGATATTTGATTTGTCAGGGCCACTATCCATCTTGTCGCATTTAAAAATGACCGGGCAATATATTTTTGAAGACAAAAAATTGCGCTCCAAAACTGGCGGTAAATATCGGATGCTGAATAAATTAACGGCATCGCTGGAACAGTTGCCGTCAAAGCACACGCACCTAATTTTTGATTTATCGGGCGGATCAAAGCTATATTTCAACGATGTCCGCAAATTCGGCTATTTAAAAGTTGTTCGCGATGATGAAATAGACAAGGTCCGTGAACTAAAAGAATTTGGTCCCGAGCCTCTTTCTAAAAAATTTGATTATCTGAAATTTTCTACAAATGTAAAAAAATTCAGACAAAGAAAAATTAAGCAAGTTTTGATGGACTCAAAAGTTGTGGCTGGAATAGGTAATATTTACAGTGATGAAATTTTATTCCACGCCAAGGTCCGGCCTACGCGAATGGTGGCATCGCTTTCAGACAAAGAACTGTTAGCCATATATAAATCAATCAAGCCGGTTTTAATTAAAGGCATAAAAGCCAAAGGTTCATCGGTCGGTGATTTTGTCCGTACCGACGGCAGTTGGGGCAAAATGGGTAAGTACCATTTTGTCTATGGACGTAAGGGCCAAAAATGCAAACGCTGCGGCACTATAATAGAAGCAGTAAAAATAAATGGTAGGACAGGAAGCTTTTGTCCTAGCTGTCAAAAATAACCGGCAGTGTTATCTGCCGGCTTGTGCTCGTTGGCGGATGTGCTGTGCCAAAATTTTTAATTTTTTTCGCCAGTAGTAAGATAGCTCTTTCTCATCTCCAGTAGATAAGAAATCGTAGTTTTCGAGTAACATCTTAAAGAGTGTAAGAATGGCGAGTCTTCTCACCTCATCGTAAGCTGTGATGCGTCCTTCCTTAAAGCTGGCTTTCCATTCACCGCAGCTGTTTTTTTGAACTATTATAGGGATTAGTTCGAAAACTTCGTAATTTTCATCAGTTATCGGGTTTCCTAGGAATTCTCGCACAAACCCTCCTTTATGGTAGAATGAGTATATAGAAAAATTAAAATTTATCAAGGTATGGAAAACAACCAAAATTCAGCAGCCGCCCAACCAACGCAAGACCAGATGTTCCAAGAAATATTGGAAAACACGCGCAAAACCAAAAATTACATGAAGTGGCAGTTGTATATTACCGTGGTTTTGGTGGTGCTGCCGCTTTTGGCC
Source organism: Candidatus Doudnabacteria bacterium (assembly GCA_023245915.1). Taxonomy (GTDB): domain Bacteria; phylum Patescibacteriota; class Doudnabacteria; order UBA920; family UBA920; genus PALSA-1336. Next base: position 2,614 of record JAHFJK010000055.1, read on the forward strand.
GCGCTGGTTATTGTGCCGATTGTGTTTAAGAATTTGAGCGGTGCGTATAGCACGGCGGGGCTCTTGCAATAATTTATCGAATTAACTAATGGAACGAATCTGCGAATAACAACGAATATACGAATTCGCAAATTCGTAGTAATTCGTTGATTCGTCTAATTCGTAAATTCGATTTATGTATGCAGGATGATCGCTGGCAACAATTAATTGAAATGGCTAAGAAGCACTTTAAGAACGTGAGATTGACTCACGAAGACTTAATAATGGAAACCGCTGATGGACCCATAAAGCAGGGGACAAAGGATGTTTTGGAATTTGAACACCCGGATGGCAAGCGGTATCGGCTGGTCCGGGAAAATCGTCCAATTGTTTTAGAAAAAAAGGAATTGTATTCTCATCGGGCAGGTCAATCTGCACAGACTCAATACAAATTTTCAGATACAGAGTTCTCACATAAGTTGAGAGTATATAAAGAGGTGGATTTTGATGAGTGGGAAGAGGTGACGTTGGATAAGCTGGGGCTTTGAAATAGATAGAAATAAATTGATATAGCTTGAAATAAATGGAAGAAAAGCTTAAATATATTCCTATCCAAGAATTGGAAGTTTACAAATTGGCAAAAGAGTTATCGACACAGGGTTGGCACATTTATCAACCTTTAGACTGGCAGGATAAGAAGACAATGGGTGATCAGTTTATTCAGTCTACTGATTCGGTCGGCGCTAATATTGTGGAGGGGTATAAGAGATTCCATTTTTTGGACAAAATTAAGTTTTATTACAATGCGCGCGCATCATTGGCAGAGTGTAGCGAACATTGGGCTGTTTTATTATACGAGCGGGGAAAGATGGACAAAACACAGTTAGAAAAATTTGTTGAAAATACCAAAAAATTAGAAATAAAATTGAGCAATTTTATTAGCTCAACCTATCGTGCAAAAGATGGGTAGTGAAAACAATATATTTCTTTATTTCAATCTATTTCCAGTTATTTCTTTCTATGCTCAAAAATCGGATTTTATCAACACTATATTTTTTTGATCTCCAGGATTACCCCCTGACTCTTTTGGAACTGCATGAATTTTTGGTCGCGGATTTGGAACAACTAAAAGGCTCGGTTGACGGACAAGGGGAAATAGTGGTTAACGGTACCAAAAGCAAACCAGAGGCGCCGGTTTCAATCGACAGAATTTTGCAAAGTTTGGACATCGAATGTTTAGGTGAAGCGGAAAATACTTTGGGTTTTTATCATTTGCCCGGGCGAAAAGCCCTAGTGGCTGCTCGCCTGGATAACTACGCTTTTGGCCTGAAGCGCGAAAAGTTAGTAAAAAAATACATTAACGGCTTAAGGCATTTGCCTTTCATTCGAGGCGCGGCCTTGGGCGGCAGCCAGGCTTTGGGTTTGGCTAAGCCGACATCGGACATAGATTTGTTCATAATTACTGACCCGCGGTTTTTGTGGCTGGGGCGGACGTTGGCAACCATTTACTTTCAAATTTTAGGGGTAAGAAGGCATGGAAAAAAAATTGCCAATCGCTTCTGTTTAAACCACTACTTGGCCGGAGCCAAACAGCTGGAACAAATAAAAAATTTGTATTCGGCCATGGAGTACGCGCGTCTAAGATTTTTAATTTACGGCAGGGGAATAGCAGCTTTTCAGCAAAATAATTTTTTTTGGATAGGCCTGTGTTTTCCCAACTGGCGGCCATCTATAGCAGGAGAAGAAACACTTTCGGCTTTACAACAGCGCCTGGAAAACTTGTTGACAAATAAGTTTGGAGCCTGGCTGGAACAGAAATTAAAACACTGGCAGCTGCCCAGAATCAAACAGCAGAAGTTTATAATTGTGGAAGATGACGAGCTGTCTTTTCATCCTGACAGCAAACAGGAAGGACTTTTACGAGCTTTTTTAAATTGATTTTAATTAGCTTACCCATTTGTCAACTTTGCTCTGTATATCCAGGTTAAAATTGACAAACAATGGCTTAGGAGTTTTTAACAAACTCCAGCAGGAGGAGGATTGGAAAACGGTAAAGCTGGTAGTTTAAATCAAAATCCCTGCTGTCCAATTTTGAGCGGATTTCATTTTGGGAAATAAGGTTTAATCTGGCGCTATTGGCGGCTTTCAAATAATCATCGAGGGTGTAATAATGCGAATTGATTCTAATACCTTTGGCAAACTCCCTTTCAATTTTACTTCCGCCAATTGGCGGATTTTTAAATTGAAGTTTGGGTTTGCGCCCTAATAAGACATCGAAAATATTTCTTTTCCATTCCGCGGCTGGGTAGGTATATTGCGGATTGGGAATTGTCATCAGCAACTTTCCGTCAGGCTTTAAAACTGCCGATAAATTTTTAAAAGTTGTGCTTAAGTCTGAAAGATCGGGAGCAACCATATTTAAAATGACACAATCGAAACAATCGGGAGAATAAGCAAGAGGTTGGTCGAGTGAAGCAATTTTAAAGTCAATTCCAAAATAGTGTTTTTTAGCAAAATCAATTAAAACCGGCGAAGCGTCACAGGCCTGCACATTGTTAAATTCTTTTTTTATCATGCCGGTCAGCCAACCTGGCCCGCAGCCGGCATCCAGTATTGTTGAGCTGGGGTTATTGGCTAAACGTGGCCTTAGGGCTTCAAATAAAACTTTTTGCTGAATCTGCCCGTTTTTGGAATTGAGGAAATCCAAATATTGTTGGGCTGTTTTTGGGTCTTGATAGGAATTAGCCATAATGCTATTATATCATGGCAAATATAAAGAATTTTAAATTATCAGTCACTTGACAAGAGTGATAAATGCTTTATAATATTATCTAGAAAATTAATTTCTTATCCACTAATTCACGAATCACCACTAACATCACTAATTGATTTTGTGCAATTCGTGACATTAGTGTATTAGTGGAGAATACATGAAAGTCAAACCATTAGGCAACCGCGTGCTGGTAAAACAGCTTTCCCAAGAGGAAGTAACCAGGAGCGGAATTGTTTTGCCGGATACGGCGGACAAAGAAAAAAAAGCCCAGGGCAAAATTGTGGAGCTGGGCAACGGCAGTGAAATTGCATTGCTTGGTTTAAAAGTCGGCGACACCGTAGTTTTTGGCAAATACGCCGGCGAAGAAGTCGAGATGGACGAAAACGGGGAAAAGGTCGAATACAAAATTTTGAATGTCGGGAAAGAAAAGGACGATTCCGACATTTTAGCAATAATTGAATAAATTATTTTCTACTAAATACTAAATTATCTAAATACGAAAACGAAAAATATATAAGTTTAGTATTTAGTCCCTTTCGTATTTAGTAGAGATTTTAAAGGAACTTTATGAGCAAAATTATCAAGTATGGTTTTGAGGCAAAAAAAGCAATTAAGGCGGGAGTTGATGCCGCGGCTAACGCGGTCAGAGTTACGCTTGGCCCAACCGGCAAAGCCGTTATTTTAGACAGAGGCTTTGGCAGCCCGACAGTTACCGATGACGGCGTAACTGTAGCCAAAGAAATTGAACTGGAAGACAAATTTGAAAACGTCGGCGCATCTTTAATTCAGGAAGTTGCCAATAAAACCAATGAAGCAGCCGGCGACGGCACCACGACAGCCACGGTTTTGGCGCAAACCATGATTGCCGAGGCTTTTGAAGCTGCGGCTTTAGCCAGCACCCAGGCCAATGAAATTAAAAAAGGCATGGACGCGGCCGTGAAGTTTGTTGTTGAGGAGTTAAAGAAAGTTAAAAAGGATGTCAAAGACAAGGCGGAAATTCAGCAAGTCGCCACCATTGCTTCTTTGGATGCTGAGGTCGGAAAATTAATTGCCGAGGCCATGGAAGAAGTCGGCCACGACGGCGTAATTACGGTGGAGGAAGGTCAGACTGTGGGATTGGAAAAAGAAGTGGTTAAAGGCATGCGTTTTGATAAAGGTTTTGTGTCCCCATACATGGTTACCAACGCCGAACGCATGGAAGCGGTTTGGGACGAACCAAATATTTTAATCACCGATAAAAAAATTTCCAGCGTGCAGGAAATTTTACCGCTTTTGGAAAAAGTAGCACAAAGCGGCAAGAAAGACCTGGTCATTATCGCGGATGAAGTAGAAGGCGAAGCTCTGGCCACCTTTTTGGTCAACAAGCTCCGCGGCACGTTTAACGTTTTGGCTGTCAAAGCCCCGGGCTTTGGCGACAGGCGCAAAGAAATGCTCCAGGACATTGCGGTGTTAACCGGCGGCACAGTTATTACTGAAGAGCTGGGTTTAAAATTGGACAAAGCCCAGGTTAGCGACCTTGGCCGCGCGCGCAAAGTTATTGCCACCAAAGAATTTACCACCATTGTAGACGGCCAGGGTGATAAGCAAAAAATAGAAGCTCGCGTCAATCAAATTAAAGCTGAGCATAAAGAATCGACTTCTGATTTTGACAAAGAAAAATTGCAGGAGCGGATGGCGAGGCTGGCTGGCGGCGTGGGCGTAATTAAAGTCGGCGCGTTTACGGAAACGGAAATGAAAGCCAAAAAATTTAAGATTGAAGACGCGCTTAACGCCACCAAAGCCGCGGTGGAAGAGGGGGTTGTAGCAGGCGGAGGCTCCGCGTTGATTAAAATTGCTCCGATGTTGGAAAAAGAAATGAGCACAACCAAGGGCGCGCATCGCATGGGCTATAAAATTGTCCGTGCCGCTCTGGAAGCGCCATTAAGGCAAATTGCCCAAAACAGCGGTGTTGAGCCGACAGGGATAATCACTTTTATTCAAGCTAAAGGCATCCATGCCGGTTACGATTTTACAAGGTACGATGGAGCTGACTGGCAAACAGGAGTTATCGAGGATATGATGAAAGCCGGCATAGTAGACCCGCTAAAAGTTACCCGCTTGGCTTTGGAGAACGCGGTTTCAATTGCTTCGACTTTGGTTACTACCGAAGCAATTGTTGTAGACAAACCCGAGCCGAAATCAGAAGCCCCTGCCGGTGGTATGGGTGGCGGAATGCCTGGAATGTATTAGAAAAGTTACAAGTTGAAAGTGTAAAGTAAAAAGTAAATAGCATAAATAAGGCAGAAATTGATCAAAACCATCCTCAAGGATTGACAAGGGGGGTGGTTTTGCTTTATAATGCTTGGTTGTTTGTTTTTACGCCAATCTTCGTTAGAGCTAGCCAATACAGTCATGGTTGAGCAATTTTTACAGCGACCG
>JAHFJK010000056.1 GCA_023245915.1 Candidatus Doudnabacteria bacterium
CTTTCTCACCTTTCTTGGGTCCGCTTCTCAACAAGAACGAAGTGGATTGAAGATTGGAATGGAATTTTTTAGTTGCTTGGATTTTTAAAACCCCGACCTTTTCAGGCCGGGGTTTGTTTTATCTGTAAAGCTGGCTGTGAGTACCAATATCAATAAGATGAACAATATCATAATCAACATAGGCAAAAATTGTGCGAACGTCGCCATTTACATTAAAGCTTCGGTAGTCGGAATATTTCCCCGACAAAGAATGGTTATGAAGCAGTGGGTGGTAAGGCTCGGATTCAAAAAGTTTGCGGCGTTCCCCGAATTGGCGCTTAAACGGTTTTGGCAGTTTGTCAAAGTTTTTTTTGAACTTTTTGCTTAAAAAGTAGCGCATTATTCATTGATAAGAAAATCATCAAGCTCCTTGCCGGTAAAAGGTCCTAAGGCCCTGCCTTGAGCGTACTCTTTTTTTGCCTGTTCAATTGTCGCTGCCAAACGGGGCGTCATCCTCGGGTTTCTGGCGGCATAAAAACTTTCTGTTTGGATAAAAAGCTTCAAGCTGGCTTTAATGAAAGAGCTTAAATCAAAACCAATTTCCTTGGCCAGCTTGCCGGCTTCTTCTTTGGTTTTTTTATCTATGGTTACATGCAAAGTGGTGTTCATAGATTTAGAATCGCGGAATCAGGCAGTTTTTAAATTTTAATACTTTGTATTAAATATATACATTTTTAATATATATGTCAAATTGATAGTTTGCCGTAAATTTACGCGGGTTGCATACATAAAAGCGGGGCTTTAAAAAAGCATCAAAAAATGTTATAATTACACTATGAGGAAAGCTAAAAAAATATCTCTGCCCGAAATGTTCCGGCCATTAATGTGGTCTTATAAGTTTAATCTTATGGATGCGGAAAGGGACAAACGGACGATAATCGTCAACACTATCAACTACGGCGATTTGCCTCATTGGCGCTGGCTGTCTCAAACTTACGGAAGACAGGCGCTTAAATCAATGTTAATGAATATGCCTTTTTCCGAATTCCGTCCGGGCGCGATAAAGCTAATGGGCCTGCTCTTAGGTTTAAAAAAGCTCAAATATGCATCAAGAAGCGATTACATTAAAGGCAGGACAACTATTGTCCGCCTTAATAAAATTTAAACCCCTCAAAAATTTTTGTCTGGTGGGGGGCACGGCCCTGGCTCTGCAAATCGGGCACCGGGTGTCTGTGGATTTTGACTGGTTTGGCCAAAAGCCTTTGCCAAAAAATTTACTGAAGCAAATAAAAGATTTTTTTTCCGGCCGGAAAATTTTAGTAGATGTCTTGAAAACTGAGGAGCTGACCGTGAGAATAGACGGCGTGCAAATTACCTTTTTGCAGTATCCTTTTCCGTGGACAGAAAAGCCGCTCCCGCAAAACGGCTTTTTTATGGCTTCAGTCGGGCAAATTGCCGCCATGAAAGCGCAAACCATCAATAGGCGTTCAGTTTTAAAGGATTATGTGGATTTATATTTTATTTTTAAAAATAGATATGCTGATTTGAACGACATTATCAATAAAAGTAAGACAGCGTTTAAAGAAGAATTTAATCCGCGATTGTTTTTGGAGCAGCTTGTATATATGGAAGATATAGCTGATGAAAAAATGGAGTTTTTAAAGAACAGGCCGGATAAACAGAAAATACAGAAATTTTTTGAAAATTTGGTGAAAAAAGTAAAAATTTAAGATTACCAGGTTATTTTCCTCAACTTATCCACACATTATCCAAAAGGCTAAATTTGGCTAATTTGTATGGAATTTAATCAGAACTCCTTATAAACACAAGCAATTTCTTTTAAATTAGACCATAGGATTGACAAAAGCAAATCCGCTTGTTATGCTGAATGTACAGTCATTTGTGGATATCTAAAAGAAACCCCGGTAGCAGACCTTCGGTCGCTACGGGGCAGGTAAATAGTTCTTTAAAATCAAAACCAATCAAACATCTACGCTGAAGGGAAATGGAGGTTAATTTTGTTTGACCCTCGTTTTCCTTCTATCTTCTCGTCAAAGCCTGTCCAATCCAGGCTGTTTGAAAAACAAAAACAAAAAAATGAAGTTTAAATCTATCACTAGGTTTAATAGGTTATATTCCAAAATTAGGATATAATGAGTTTGAGGTCTAATAAACCATAAGAGAAGATTGAAGTGTAGTTTGAAAACCAGATTGGGATTCAGACGCTAGTCTTAGGGTGTTATCCTTAAGACAGGCTCAAATTGCCAGAGTGGTAGCACTTGTCCTTCTGTGAAGGACGAGCACTATCCGAGCAATTCGGGTTACAAGCGCCTCTAACCGCCACATTTTTTACAATCTGGGCGCCGTTGAGGCGCTTTTGCATTTGTCAAAGCTCGTATATGTGAGCTTTGACGATTAGTTACCATGCTTGTATAATTAACTTAATCACTCGCACCCTGTATGTTATCTCAATCATTCATAAATGAAATGAAACAAAAGCTTCTGGCGCAGAAGCAAAAGCTGCAAGATGACCTTGCCGGTCTTTCCAAGCATACAGAGATGGGAGACGACGAAGATGAAAACGCCGAAGAATTGAATGTCGACGAAGTCAGCAACGACCTAATTGTCAGAATAAAATCTGACCTTGCTAAAATAGATAAAGCCCTGGCAAAAATTGATGACGGAACTTATGGAACGGACGATGATGGCAAGCCGATAGCGGAAGAAAGATTGAGAGCTTTGCCGTGGGCGGACAGGAGCATTTAGTTCGCAGATACGCTGATTGCGCAGATGGCTCAGATTTGATCTATGGCTAATTTTAAAATTATAAAAAACGAAAGCAGGGAAATTTGGGCTTTCGTTTTTTTGTTTGCGCTGTTAATAATTACAGATCAACTGGCAAAAAAATTCGCGTCGCGCGTTTTTGAAAATCAAAATTTTGCTTTTAGCCTGCCTTTGCCGGTGTGGCTAATGTATGTAATTTATGCCCTGGTTTTGGGCGGTCTAGTTTATTACACGGTCAAACATTATAAGCAACTTAATTTTATTCATCGCCTGGCTGCGGTTTTAATTTTTGCCGGCGCGGCTTCCAACATAGTCGAAAGAATTTATTCAGGCTTTGTCCGAGATTTTATTTATATCACACTTTATAAATGGACCGGAGTTTATAATTTAGCGGATGGGTATATAATAGCGGGGATAATCCTATTGTTAATGAGCAAAAATAATAAAAATGACAATAATGATCAAAAATGAGAAAGATTTTCCCGAAAGAGATCTAAAGCAAAGGACAAAAATATTTGCGATAAGGATTATCAAATTAGTTGAATATATTAATCTGCATGGTAAGGTGGCGGCTAAAATAATTGCGAATAAACAATTAATTAGACCAGGGACGGCAGTCGCCGCTAATTATAGAGCCGCCTGCAGATGCAAATCAAGAAAAGATTTCATACATAAAATCGGCACAGTAGTTGAGGAAGCGGATGAGACCCAACTTTGGCTTGAATTATTGACTGAATCCGGTCTAGTAGAATTAGCTTTAATTAAAGGTTTGCTCCAAGAGTCCGGAGAACTAACAGCGATCATGACATCTTCTCGTAATTCCGCGATTAATAATCTTAAGGAAAAAAAAGATTAAAATTTATTTTTGTCATTTTTGTTCATTTATTTAATTTTTGTCATTATACAGTATGATTTCCAAAATTTTCAGCGCCGCGGTAATTGGGCTGGACGCGGAATTAATAGAGGTGGAGGCCGATGTTACTAATGGTTTGCCAAATACTATAATAGTGGGCTTGCCAGATACCGCGGTGCAGGAGAGCAAAGAACGAGTCAAAACTGCTACAAAAAATTCAGGCTGCAGTTACCCGCAAACCAGAGTTTCGGTAAATTTAGCGCCGGCAGATGTGCCCAAGCTGGGCACGCATTTTGATTTGCCTATTGCCTTAGCCATCCTTTCTGCGTCTGACCAAATAAGTTTTGACCCGAAAGGCAAAATTTTTTTAGGCGAGCTGTCTTTAGACGGCCAGCTGCGGCCTGTGCGCGGAGCTTTAGCCGTGGCCATGAAGGCCAAAGCTTTTGGAGTGGATGAAATTTATTTGCCAAAAGCCAACGCCAAGGAAGCGGCTTTAGTCAGCGGATTAAAAATTTATCCGGTAGACGACTTAAAGCAATTACTGGGAGCGCTCATGAAGATTAAAGCCTTAAAGAAACAGCCGACGGTTGAAGCGGGAACAATTTTGAAGAATTTACAGGCCGCGCTGGATATGAAAGACGTGGCCGGGCAGGAATTGGCTAAGCGGGCGCTGGAAATTGCCGCGTCCGGGGCGCATAACATTTTGCTTTCCGGCCCGCCCGGAAGCGGCAAAACTTTGCTGGCCAGGGCCATGGTCGGCATCTTGCCGGATTTAAGTTTGGGAGAAGCTTTGGAGGTGACTAAAATTTACAGCATTGCGGGAAAATTGAAGGGTAATTTTGTGGCCAGTCGGCCGGTCAGGAGCCCTCATCACACAACTTCTAACATTGCTCTGGTGGGAGGGGGAACGACTCCGCGTCCCGGTGAAATTACATTGTCCCATCGCGGCATTTTGTTTCTGGACGAGTTTCCGGAATTTCCGCGCAATGTCCTGGAAGCTTTGCGCCAGCCTTTAGAAGACGGGGTGGTGACAGTTGCCCGGGCTTCGGGTTCGTTTACCTTTCCGGCCAAATTTACTTTGGTGGCTGCGCAAAACCCCTGCCCCTGCGGCTATCTTGGCGACGGCAGCAAAAATTGTGTTTGCAGTCCGGGCCAGATTTTTAAATACCAAAAAAAAATTTCCGGCCCGCTTTTAGACAGAATTGATTTGCACGTAGAAGTGCCACGCCTGCCTTACGAAAAAATGGCCGCGGGCAGTGAAGCGGAAAAATCGGCGGAGATTAAGGCCAGAGTGCAAAAGGCCAGAGGGGTCCAGCAAAAGAGATTTGGCGCCAGCCGCACCAACAGCGAAATGTCGCTTACAGAAATTAAGCAATATTGCGGATTAAATGAAGCGGGCCAGCAATTGCTTAAGCAAGCCATGAAGCAGTATAATTTTTCCGGCCGCTCTTTGCATCGCATCTTGAAAGTCTCCCGTACCATTGCGGACCTAGCCGGCTTGGAAAATATTAGTAATGACAATTTGGCGGAAGCCATGATGTACAGGCCAAAGTCGGAATAGCTTTACTAACTACTAATCTTTACGAATATACTAAAATTTGCCTTGGATTAGTATATTAGTATGAATTAGTAGTTAGTAAAGACAGTAAATGCTATAATATAGTCATGCAAAAAATCCGTAAAGCCGTGATTCCCGCCGCAGGTTTTGGCACCCGCTTTTTGCCGGCAACCAAAGCCATGCCCAAAGAAATGCTGCCGATTGTTGATAAGCCGATTATCCAGTACGTGGTGGAAGAAGCCGTGGCTTCCGGCATAGAAGATATTATTATTGTGACCGGCTGGCATAAGCGGAGCATTGAAGACCACTTTGACTATCCGTTTGAACTGGAAAAAAGGTTATTGGAATCGGGAAAAGAGAAGCAGGCGGCAGAAGTCCGCAGAATCGCGGAGATGGCAAATTTTATTTATATTAGGCAAAAGGGAACCTATGGCAATGGCACACCTGTATTAAATGCCCGGCGTGTGGTTGGGCAGGAGCCTTTCGCGGTTTTATGGGGAGATGAATTCATTTATGCCAAGCCCCCCAGGCTCAAGCAAATGATAGCTGTCTGGGAAAAATATCACGCCCCGGTGGTTTCGACAGTCACGGTTGATAAATCTGCAGTCAGTAAGTACGGCATTGCCCGGGTCAAGAAAGTTACAGAAAAAATTCATAAAGTCCTAAGTATAGTTGAAAAGCCTGCTGTAGACAAAGCCCCTTCCAATTTAGCTGTAACTGGAGCTTACATTTTAACACCCAAGATTTTCGAGTTGCTAGAAACGCAAAAGCCCGGCAAAAATGGGGAAGTCTGGCTGGTGGAGGCCATAGACAAGATGGCCAAAGAGCAGGACATTTATGGCCTGCAAATCCAAAATGGAAAATATTATGATACAGGCAACAAGCTGGAGTATTTGAAAGCTGTCGTAGAGTTTGGATTACTACATGAAGAGCTAAGCAAGGATTTTCAAAGTTATCTAAAAAACCTGAAGGTGTAATGTCAAATACCAAATTACAAATTTCAAATCAATGTCAAAGTTTTTAAGTTAAAAATTTAAGCATTTAGATTTGACTTGACATTTGATATTTGTAATTTGAAATTAATACTATGAAATCAAAAAGACAATTTACATATAAAAAATTTATAGTAGTACTGCTGGCACTGTCGTTTTTATCTTTTAGTTGTGGGGGAGGCGGCAACCAGCAGCCCAAAGATATAGTTCTTCAATTTTGGGATCCGTTTGAAAATACTGAAAATTTCCAGCCGTTTTTTGACGATTTCCAGCAAAAATATCCCAATATTCGCATTGAGTATACTAAAAAAGACATTGCCACTTATAATGAAGACCTGCTCAACGCCTTAGCCGCCGGCACCGGGCCGGACATATTTTCCATCAATAATTCCTGGCTGCCCAGGTATAGCGACAAGCTTACGCCGGCGCCGCAAAAAATTTGGCAGTTTAAAGATTACAAAGACGCCTTTGTGGACACAGCCGTCAACGATTTTACACAAGAGCAAAATATTTACGCCGTTCCTCTGTATGTTGATTCTTTGGCGCTTTATTATAACAAGGATATATTAGGCACTAACAGCATAGCCACGCCGCCTAAAACCTGGGGTGAGCTCGCCCAGGACGCGCAAAAAATCCGACGCGGCGACCGCACCGGTTACTTTACCGTTAGCGGGTTGGCCGCGGGCACCAACAGCAACGTGAATCGCGCCATGGATATTGTGTATTTATTCATGCTCCAAAAAGGAGCGGTACCTTATTCAGAAGACCGCACCAGGCCGACTTTTGCCCAACCAATAGACAGGGACGGTAAGAATTTAAATCCCGGACAGGAGGCTTTAAGTTTTTACACTTCTTTTGCCAATCCCAACGGCCCCAATTACAACTGGAACTTGCGTAGCGACTATTCCATAGACGCTTTTACCAATGGCCGCGCCGCCTTTTTATACAGCTATTCCTACACAATAGATACCCTCCGCCAGAAAAATCCCAATTTAAATTTTGATGTTGCCGGCGCGCCCCAGCCGGCTTTGGACCAGCCGGCAGTCAATTTTGCCAACTACTGGGGCGAGGCGGTAGGCAAGCAAAGCAAAAACCAGGATGCGGCCTGGAGCTTTTTAAAATTTATCAGCAGCAAAGATTCTCTCGATAAATATTACGTCAGACATAAATTGCCCGCCTCGCGAAAAGATTTAATCGCTTTGCAAATCTCCGACCCGGATATTGGCGTCTTTGCCAATTCTAACTTAACCGCCAAATCTTTTTATAAACCGGATTCAGACAAGCTCGATGATATTTTTGGCAGTATGATAGACGGTGTAATTTTAAAAGGCTTAAGCATTCGGGATGCTCTGACCCAGGCAGAGCAACAGGCGGAAACCTTGAGCGCGCACTGAAGGGACGGTATTTGGCGCTAATGTTGAAAGCTGTTATAATAAAGGCGAAAAATGTCTTTAAAGAAACAAATATTTATTTTATTGGCAAGTCTGGTGTTAGTCGCGCCTGTAACCGCCCAGGCCCGCG
>JAHFJK010000109.1 GCA_023245915.1 Candidatus Doudnabacteria bacterium
AAGATCTTAATTGATCACGAAGACGAGCAGCAGTTTCAAATTTTTTTACTTTGGCGGCGGAAGCCATCTGGGCTTTGATTTCCTTGACGACTGCTGATATATCGCCCTGCAAAAATTTTATTATTTTGTTTAATTGCTGATTATATTCATTAATCGTGATCTTGCCGACACAGACTCCCGGGCAGCGGTGCATATAATAGTAAAAACACGGCCGGCTGGTTACTTTGGTCGCGGCACAATAAGGGAAAATTTTCCGCACCAAATTTAAAGTGTTTTTTATTTTGTAAGCCGCGGAATAGGGGCCAAAGTATTTTATCCTTAATCCTTTATCCTTTATCCTTGACCCAAAATCTATTTTTCTTGAGTAGCCGATTTGGGGGATTTGTGTTGTGTAGTCAATGGTAATAAACGCGTAATTTTTGTCATCTTTTAAATCTATATTATATTTCGGCTTGTATTGCTTGATTAAAGTATTTTCCAAAAACGCGCTTTCAAGCTCATTTGTTACCACAGTGTAATTAACATCCGCGGCTTCGGCCATTAAAAAAGGAAGCTGCGGCCGACCATCATCGTGGCCAAAATATTGCCTCACCCTTGCCCTTAAATTTTTCGCCTTGCCAACATAAATTACCCCGCCATTTTTGTCTAAGAATTGGTAAACGCCGGGGGATTTGGGGAGATTTAAGATTTTTGATTTAAGACCTGCCTTGCCGGCAGGCAGGTTTAAGATTTCAGATTTCATCGAACTAATTATATCCGCAGATTGACTGGGTGTCTATAAAAATGATAAGCTTTGCCGATGGAGGTGACTAATATCTCTTTAACTTAATTGTGTCGGTTGATAGGACTCGTATTTAAAAACTCTTCGGGCATCGGCTGCGGTAAACTTCCAGTTAATCTTCTCGTGTCTGCGGTTGCGGGCGGTCTGCCAGGCCTTGATGATGAGTTTCATTCTTTCTTCTGTCGAAATTCGTTGTTTTAAAGCCTGGCCTGAAAGGACATTGATTTCAATCTCAGCCATATTCAGCCAAGAAGCATGTTTGGGAGTATAGTGGAATTTAATTCTTTTTAAAAGTTTGGCGGCGGCTTTTTGGTCAAAGCTTTCAATCAAGGACTTGCCAAAGTGGGTGTTCAGGTTGTCTACAACCAAATGCAGTTTTTTAACAAATCGGTAATGTCCGGTCAGCAATTGGCGGATAAATCGGGCAAAGTCCCGTTTTGTCCGGCGCTTGGTGACTTGTGCCTGCCTGTAGCCGCCTTTTGGCTCTACGGCCACAAAAATATTTCTCGTGCCCTTGCGTTTGTATTCATAGTCAGACCTTTTGACTTTGCCGGGTTTCATAGGCAGAGCCAATCTGGTATCAGCCAAAAGCTGTTTGCTCTTTTCATCCACGCAGACCACCGGTTCTTTAGGCTTAAAGGGTTTATGGTAAAGTTTAAGCAGGTGTTCCATCCGCTCAACGAATTGGGGCGTGACTTTGGGAATACACCACATTTTTTTCCCGCCAGGGCTTAATGCCCCGATCTTTTAGATGATGCCAGATGGCTACGATGGAAATGTGTTTGACTACCTTGTCCTTAAGCAGCCTTTGCCGCAATAACTCCAGAGTCCAAACACTGGCTCCTTCAGGAGGGCTACTGCAGGCTATGGCCACCAGCTTGGTTTCGACATCGTCGGTGATTGTCGGCGGCTGGCCGGGACGGGGAGCATCATAAAGAGATTGTTTAAGCTTGCCTTTCGAATACCGCAAACGAATCCGCTCGATGCTTCTGACGGTAATGCCTACGTGGACGGCGATGTCGGCGTCTTTCATGCCTTTACTGCTCTTTAAAAGAACCTGCGCCCGTTTGATTTCCCTGGCTTTATGGCTGCCGCTGCTGACTATGGCCTGTAATTGACGTTTTTCTTGGGCAGAGAGCTTAACAATATGTTTTTGTTGGTATTTGTTCATATACCAACAGTATATCACTAAACTCTTTGACCGACAAATTTAACTTAAAAGGATACTAAACTAGAAAAAAGTTGGATAGCGCAAGATACCAAACGGCTGCGGTTTTTATTTAAAAGGGGTATGTATCAGAGACTACAATAATTATTTGCTAAAGTTTTTTAAATACTCACGGGTCCTAGGTTCGAGTCCATGCACGCCCACCACGGGTCAACCATTCTTCACTCCGTTCGCTTCCGACTAAAGTCGAAAGCTCACTTCGTTCAGAATGTTGCCCCTTTTCCCAAAAATTCCTTTGATAATTCTTGTTTGAATTTTTGGGAACCCATTATATGCCTAAAACAAATCCCCTTTCGGGGATTTATTTTTTATGTGGTTATTTTTTCAAGTTTATTTACTGCGAGAAGTCCAGATATTAAATACAGAACCACAGCGACATATAGAATTCCTATAGAGCCGCCCGTAAAAATAAATATTAACCCAATCACCAAATATGCTGAGAGCAATATTTGTAAATATTTTTTCGTCTTCGTATAGGGAGCTATTTTAATT
>JAHFJK010000007.1:0-8871 GCA_023245915.1 Candidatus Doudnabacteria bacterium
AGAACTTAACTTCAAAGGCTCAACCCCAGTTGAGCCTTTGAATTATAGCGTTTTTTTATTTTAACCTCAAATTAAATTGATTAAAAATCAAATTCTCTTTTCGTGCTGTTTTTTATTGCTTCCTCTACTGCCTTTTTGGATTCTAAACGAAGCTTGGCCACGGTGGGCCAGTCTAGACCAAAAGCAATTCTAGTTTCAATTTTAAAACCATAAGATTTAAGCTCTTCTAAAAAAACCTTATAAGGATCCTGCACACCCTTCGGAATAGATGCTATTTTATCAAATTTGAGATCAGCTCTTGCTATATTTCCTTCACGATCAACAAAAATTAATTCACCAAAATAAAACCAAGCTTGTCCAACCTTTTTTTTCAAATCTTCTGGAACTTTTTCTGCCGGAACGTCAATTTTCTTATTTAGTTTTACATAAGTGGCCGCGTCCGCGCATAGGCCCTCGTTTTCCACTCTTTCGCGAAGGCGGTCAATTTCGCCGCCTTCTTCTTTACCGATTATTACCGCGGCCCCCCCCTTCTTCATTGCCTTCAAATCCCTCCTGATTGATTGCGTCTTTAACGTTTGGATCGATTTCGTGCATATTTTTAGCTTTCCTTTAATCCCTCTTGGCCCTCACCCGCCCTTCGGGCACCCTCTCCCAAAGGGAGAGGGAAAAAATGAAAAGCTTTTGAGAGGAAAATTAATTTTGTAACGACCTTCAGAAAAATATCTTCTCCACAGGGTCGAAGGATATTTTTCTGCCCGATGAACCTTAAACCGACCTTCCCGGCCAAAATTCATTGATGGTGACATTCAGCGCGCCGACTAAAGGCACTGCGATAACAATGCCTACCACACCATATAATTTAAACCCAATTAAAATCGCCAGCAAAATCATTAACGGCGAACCACCCACGGTTTTTTCCATAATTTTTGGGATCAAAATATAGCCTTCAATTTCGTGAAGTACAAAATAAAGTACCATGACCACCAAAGCCAATCCCAAACCTCCGCCGGGCACCTGAATTAACGCGAAAAAAACCGCAGGGATAGCTGACACAATCGGGCCAATGTAGGGAACGACTTCTAAAAGACCCGCGATAACAGCCAGCACTAAAGCAAACTGAACGTGAAGCAGGCTTAAGCCGGCCCAGGTAATCAAAAACATCACTACACTTGCAATCAGCTGCCCCAAAACCCATAGCCCCATCCTTCTTTGAATTTTATGCAACAGATTGGCGGTAAAGTCATGATGCGATGGCAAAACAAATGAAGAAACAAATCTCTTCATTCCGTCCTGTTCAGCGACAAGATAAAATGAAATTACCAACACCGCAATGGCGGCTATAAGCGTACTAAAAATGCCGAAGGTGCTGCTGACAATACTACCGCTGTCGCCGGCAAGGCCGGATAAAAACTGACCAAACAAATCGGTTGGGCTGCCTAAATTGACATAAGCTCCAAACCTCGCGTTAAAACTGTTAAAAATGTCGGGCAGGCGCACAATTAAATTTTTGGACTGCTCCACAAATAGAGGAATGATAGAATAAAACGCAAAGCCCACCAGACCCAGGATAAAAATGTATACGGCCAAAACGCTCACGCTTCTGGGAATGCGATGGGCTTTTAAATAATCTACCAAGGGTTCCAAGGCCGAAGCTAAAATTATGGAAAGCAAAAGCAAGACCACAATTTCCCGCACCTGCCACAAAAACACCAGCACAAGCGCGGCAAAAATTACTTTAAGGATGGCCTTTGTGGATTGTTCAAAATCTGCGTACCTCATAAAAAAATATTAGCATAGATAAAACAAAAAATCCAGCTATGGGGCTGGATCTTGTTTGGATTGAGATTTTAACATTTCCACTGCTTTGTTATAATCTTCGTCCAAGTCCATGAGAGCTTCAAGACAGTAGGCTTTGATTTGCTCGCGTAAAAAATCAGTAAGACCCTCTGACTGCAAATCTCTAATTAGAATTCCTTTTATTGTTGCGTCCAAGTCAGACTTTTGTATTAAATCGATAATTTTTTGAATTTTGTCGTCCGCCATGAAATTACTTTTCAACTTGATTTATCAATTCTTCAATAGGTGAAGCAACTTCCTGTCTCATTCGGCCCAAATTTACCCCGGGTCCCACGCGCCTTGAAAAGCTATTTCCTAACCGGCGCTTCCTGATCTCATTTTCTCGCATATTAAATTGCTCTGTGTTTTCGGCTTTGTTCATAATTTTTCCTTTTTATCCAGCACCTTCCTAAATTTTGTTAAAACTTCAGATAAATGCTGCGTTTAGTTTTTTATTTCTTGCAACCTCCAGCAGGAAGGTGCTGGATTTATTTCTTAATTTGATCGCGGAGATCTTTTAAGATTTTAATATCTGCTTTCACTTTATCATGCTCGGTTTCTAAAATCAAGACAAACTCCCCCTGCCCTTTCTTTTGAAAAAAGGGGGTGCTCGCTAGGTATTGCAAAAAGGCCTTAAAGCCCTCCTTACCAACCTTGCCTTCGCCAATGTGGTCGTGGCGGTCTTTGCGTGCGCCGAGTTCAGGTTTAGAGTCATTAACATGGGACATTTTTAACCATTTAAGTCCAATAACTTTGTCAAACTTTTTAAAAGTTGATTTTACTGTATCCAAAGTGCGCAGGTCGTAGCCGGAAGCAAATGCGTGTTGGGTATCAAAACAAATGCCGCCAAAAGTTTTAAATTTAACCAACGGCTCCATAAGCTCGGCCAGCTCTTCAAAGGTGCCGCCAATCACCTGACCTGCGCCCGCCGCAATCTCCATTAAAAATTGGGTGCTTCCTTCATAGCCGGTTAAAATTTTTACCAAACCTTTTTTTGCCTGCTCAAAAGCCTTTTCATGTCCAAGGTCTTTGGCCGAGCCCAAATGCGTCATGACAAACTTTGCCCCAAGCAAACTGCCTCTTTCCAGTTCCTCACGGACGACGGCTGATGAACCATGATAAATCCGCGAATTGGTCGACCCGAAGTTTATATAATAAGGACAGTGGATAACGAATGAACTATCACTATGACGATAACTATAACCATAACGAACCATTTCTGATTGAAATTGCGCGATAATATCCGGAGTCAATTTTGCCGCCGGTCCACCGCGGGGCGAGCGCGAAAAAATCTGAAAAGTTTCGCAACCCAAATCCGCCGCGTTTTTCGGGGCGTTAAATACTCCTCCGCCAATGCTGACATGGCAACCTATTTTAAGCATTTCGTTCGCCTAAATCTTGATAAATTCTTAATAAATACCCGTCGGGATCCAAAACTCCGAACTGCTTATTGCCTGATTCTGTCTTACCATGTTTATACCACTTTTCTTCCATAGGAATAAAAATAGAAAAATTATTTTTCAATAACTTCCTAAAAATCGCGTCGGCATCATCAACTTCGATTCGTAAGTTTATGCCCCGTCCTAACGGATACTGCAATTCTCCATTTATCCAATTATGCCATCTGCCGTTTATTTTCTCGAGCATAACTTCGGCATTCAGCCTTTGCAGATGAACGAAATCTTCCTCTGCCGCGCCTACTTTTATTTTAAAGTCAAGTATCTCGACATAAAATGAAAGGCTTTTATTTAAATTTCCTACTAAAAGCTCCGGCACCAAACCAATAGTTTTCATAAATTAAAATCTTTCTAAACTTTTCTTAAACAGCTTATCATTTTTATACGGCCCAATTACGGCCAAAGTCATTTTTTTGCTTTGGAACAAATCGCGAGCAACTTTTTGCACATCCAAAGCACTTACCGCTTCAATCTTTTTTAAAACCTCATCCGGGGTTTCTATTTTGGTATAAAACGCCTCGCGTTCCAAAAACCAATCCAACCTTACCTGATTGTCTTCCATGGCCAACGCCGTCCTGCCTTTTATGTATTCCTTGGCTTTGCGCAATTCCTGCTCCAGCACAGTTTCGTCTTTAATTTTCTTAAGCTCGCTTAAAATTACTTCTAAAGCCTCTCCAATTTTGTCCACCTTTACCCCGCTGCCAATGTTAAATACGCCGGTGTCCTGGTAAGGCGAGCCGCTGGCCCGAACATAGTAAGCCAATCCGCGCTTCTCTCTGACTTCTGTAAACAGCCGCGACGACATTCCGCCACCCAAGATAGCGGACAAAGCAGCCTGCGCCGCGTTGCGTTTGTCAGCATAAGCAAAACCCTTAAAACCCAATGACATATGCGCCTGCTCGGTTTCCTTAAATTTTACTTTCATCCTTGACGCGTTTTGTTTGTCTGTCGATTTTTCCCAGCCATAAAATCTTTTTTTGGGATATTTGGACCAGCGCGAAAAAATTAACTCCCGCAATTTTTTAGCCTCATACTTTCCGGAAATCCCCAAAATTATATTGGGAGTTTGATAGTGGCGATTTATGTAGTCTAAAAACATTTCGCGTGTAAATTTGGTAACTGTTTGTTTGCTGCCGGCAATGTCGCGGCCCAAAGCGTCTTTGGGCCACATAGACTGCTCTAAAACATTTTCTATTTCATACATGGGCGCGTCTTTGTACATATTTATTTCTTCTACGATCACCCCTTTTTCCCTTTCCAATTCCGGTTCGTCCAGAAGCGGGTGCTGCATCATGTCTGTTAAGACGTCGAAGATAATAGGCAAGTGCTGCCATGCGGCTTTAATATAGTACTGGGTGTGCTCTTTGCCGGTATTGGCATTCATTTCCCCGCCAATGCTGTCAATTAGCGATGATATTGCGGCGGCAGTGGGATATTTTTTTGTTCCCTTGAACAAAAAATGCTCCAAAAAATGCGAAATGCCGTTTTCTTTTTCGCTTTCAGACCTTGAGCCGGTTTTGACAAAAAAATCCACCACCACACTTTCCGCGTCATGGCTGGGAACTTCTATTACGGTTAAACCGTTGGAGAGGATTTTTTTAGAATATTTCATGAATAATTTTATTCATCCACTAATTCACGAATCTTCACTAACTTCACGAATAGGTATTAGTGGTATTCGTGTTTATTAGTGTATTAGTGGATAATTAAATTATATTCTCGGTTAGTTTTGTAGAAACATTAATGAATTTTTTAACTTTTCCACCCTCCAAATATACCAAATCTTCAATCCTAATGCCACCGACTTTGGGAATATAAACGCCAGGCTCAATACTAAAGATCATCCCGTCTTGTAAAATATCCTTTGATGCCGGCGAAAGGTTGGGCAACTCATGAATTTCCAGGCCTGTGCCGTGGCCTAAGGAGTGGATGAAATATTTGTCCAGATGTTTTTCTTTTAAAATGTCAACGGATTTTTGGTAAACTTGGTTACCTGTAATGCCATTGCGAGCGGAGCGAAGCAATCTATTTCCAGCATTAGATTGCTTTGTCGGATGCACTCCTCGCAATGACACAAAAAAAATAGACTCATTATAAGCCTTCTCCACCTGATTATAAGCCTCCGCCAACCTTTTTGGAGCCTTTTTCAAAAATACAGTCCTGGTAAAATCACTGCAATAATTTTTGTACTTAAAACCAAAATCTAAAATTATCGACTCCCCTGCTTTTAAACGCTTTGATGAAGGCACATGATGCGGCACCGCGGCATTGGCTCCAGACGCGACAATGGCGGGAAAAGCAAGCTCGCTCGCGCCCATTCTTAACCCAGCCGATTCTATAAACTTAGCCAATCCGATTTCCGTGTTTATCCGTCCCCTATCCGTGTTCTTCAGTTCGGTTTTTACCATCCTAAAAACTTTTTCTACAATCTGCATCGACCTTCTGACATTCGCAATCTCTGCCGGCTCTTTTATTACCCGCTGATGATCAACCGGGTCATGCTTGATTGTAACCTTGAGCCTTAATTTAGGATTTTTGAATTTAATATATTTTACTTCCGCGTAAGTAAACTCCCCAAAAACTTCCAAAGTTTCGCTTCGACGAATGTATTTTCCAACATTTTTTAGAAAGTCAGAATGTAGGCCTTCGATTCTTTCCAATCCATCTCCCAAAAAAACAACTGATTTTCTTCCGCGTTTTTCCGCCTTAGATTCCGCGTGCTTCCGCGGCTTCACCAACAAGTACCCATGCAAAAAACTCCTTTCCAATAAGTAAAGGAGGTTTTCTTTTTTCTTGATGAGAATCGGATTATTTAATACAGACTGAAGATATTTTACACGTTTTAAATTCATAGCAATTTTTCTCCCTCCCCTCTTGAGGGGAGGGACGGGGAGGGGTTGCAGTCAAATTTTACATGCCATTCTAATAACCTCTAAAACTCCCTCGATATTTTGGTCTACTTCATTATTCCAAAATCTTAAAACTTTATACCCCAAACTTTCCGCATATTTTCGTTTCTTACGATCCGCAAATGAGATTTGGTCTTCTGAATGTTGGCCTCCGTCAGCTTCGATTAGAAGCATCTCTTCCCGACAGCTAAAATCGAAAATATAGTGGTGCTACTCTAGTTGTAGTATCTAAGAAATGATGATTTTGGCTTATTTATAATAAGTTTTGGATTATCGATTAGTTGAATTTAGAGTAGCACCACTATATAAGAACCTATTTGAACTTGTCGCTTAAATTTCAAGCCATAAAATCTTCCTGCTCTCAAATGGTGCCAAATCTTACCTTCCCATGGAGTCTGATTTTTCCTCAAATTCCGAGAATTACTTAAATACGGCTCGGGAATTAAGCGTTTCATTTTGCAACCTCTCCCTTAATCCCTCTCCTTAAAAGGAGAGGGAAACCATACCAAAGCTTTAGAAATGTAACTTACTAACTCTGAGACTTTTATTCTGGATTGCTGCTTAGTATCGCGGTCGCGGATAGTGACAGCGCCGTCTTCCAAAGTTTCAAAATCCACGGTCACGCAAAAAGGCGTGCCGATTTCGTCCTGGGAATAATAGCGCTTGCCCACGTTGCCGCGGTCATCCCAGGCAACTGTAAAATGTTTACGGAGATCGTTATAAATTTCCCGCGCTTTTGCCACCAGTTCGGGTTTATTTTTTAAAAGTGGAAACACCGCGACCTTATAGGGCGCAAGTTTTGGATGAAGTTTTAAATAGACGCGATCTTCTTCTTCACGATAACTTTCTAAAAGCGTCATCAACAATAATCTGGTAAGCCCAAAGGTTGGCTCAATAACGTGCGGCAAAAATTTTTCATTGGTGTCTGGATCGGTATACTCCAAACTTTGGCCGGATTTTTCCGTGTGTTTTTTCAAATCATAATCCCCGCGGTAAGCAAGTCCAAACATTTCTTTCCAGCCAAAAGACGTTTTGTATTCAATGTCAACTGTGCGCGACGAATAGTGTGCGCGTTCTTCCGGATTATGCTCACGCACGCGAAGATGATCGTCTGCAAATCCCAATTCCCTCAACCAGACTTTTTGTTCATTCAACCAGTACTCAAACTTTTCCTCCCACTCCGCCGGGCGGATAAAATATTCAAACTCCATTAAGTCAAATTCCAGCGTGCGAAAAATAAAGTTTCCCGGAGTAATTTCATTTCTAAATACTTTTCCCACGCTGGCGATTCCAAACGGCAAACGTTTTCGGGAAGTGTCTAAAAAATTTTTAAGATTAATAAACATCGCCTGCGCAAGTTCCGGACGCAAATAAACATCGCTGGATGTTTCTTGGGTCGTGCCGATTGAGGTTTTAAACATTAAGTTAAATTGTTTTACTCCAAATGGATCTAGATACTGACCTGCGGGAGCATCGCAATTAGGACACTTTGAATCAGCCGAAAATGTAAACGAAACAGTTTCCCCAACTTTTGGACGTGCTTTGCTTTGCTCATATCCAGAAATTTGATCCGGACGAAAACGATGATGACACTTCTTACACTCAATTAAGGGATCCGTAAAATTTCCAACGTGTCCGCTTGCCTCCCAAACTTTGGGATTCATAAAAATCGCGGCATCTAATACCAGCATGTCATCGCGCGATTCCACGAATCTTTTCCACCACCAATCTTTCAAATTGTTTTTCAACCTTGCACCCAAATCGCCATAATCCCAACTGTTGGCCAGTCCGCCATAAATTTCACTGCCTGGAAACACAAAACCGCGCCTCTTGCAGAGGCTGACAATTTTATCCATTAAATCTTTTTCAGACATACTGTTGTCTTGCCAGCAAAATAATTACAGCCTAATATTAACATAAAAACCGGCCTAAAACAAAGCCAGTTTTGACAAGCCAGTTTTGAATATTTTTGACCTTATTTGTCCTTGTTTCCCCGCCTGGCAAGATAGCCTGGCAATGCCAAAAGAACCATGGCTAAAATTAATATGCCAATTGTAATAAAAAATAATACTTCGTCAGTTTTATTCATGCCTATTTTCGATTATTTTTGGCTTTGTCTATCAAAGTCGGCAAAACCAAAATGACTGTAGCCAATAAGAGAATAGAAATAATTAAATAAAATACCAGCATATTTTTAAAGTGATTTTAATAATCTTATGCATAAAATCCAGCAAAATACCGCGGCCAGTATTCCCAAGCTTACAGTGGAAACCTTAAATTTATCCAAAAAAGACGGAATCGCGACGGACGCCAGCATAATAAGCCCCACATCACCCCATAAATCCGCTATCTTTTCTACCTGCTTGTCATTCAACTTTAACCTCATAGTTAAATGATACCGCCGGAGCTATTTTCTGTCAATGTTAAGAGTTGAAAGGCGTAAAATCCCGATAACCATTAACCATCTCCCCGAAATAATCGTGCTGTATGGCTGTGCGGATTTTTTCCATCAGACGCAAGTAAAATTTTAGATTATGCATTGTGGCCAAGCGAATGGCCAGTGGTTCGCCTGTGGCGAATAAATGACGTAGATAAGATCTGGTGTGGTTCAAACAAAGATAGCAGTCGCAAGTTTCATCTATAGTTGAAAAATCTTCTTTGTATTTTTC
>JAHFJK010000007.1:8971-19950 GCA_023245915.1 Candidatus Doudnabacteria bacterium
AGCGAATGGCCAGTGGTTCGCCTGTGGCGAATAAATGACGTAGATAAGATCTGGTGTGGTTCAAACAAAGATAGCAGTCGCAAGTTTCATCTATAGTTGAAAAATCTTCTTTGTATTTTTCGTTGTCTATATTAATTGTCGAGTAACCTTCAACTTTTTTGTCATCCCGACCGAACCCGAGTGCATCCGAGGGTGAGTGGAGGGATCTATTTTTAGATTCCTCGACTCGGCCCTTTGGGCCTCGCTCGGAATGACAAGACACGTAAAGTTTTCCATGCCTCGCCTCCCGAGTGGGAATTACGCAATCAAAAGTGTCGCAGCCCAAAGCTACTGCCTGCACAATATCAAAAGGCGTACCCACACCCAGCAAATGCTTGGGTGCAGTTTCCGGCAAATAAAGGATTGCAAACGAAACCGCTTTCATCATTTCGGTATGCGGCTCCCCTACTGCCACGCCCCCGATTGCAAAACCTTCAAAGCCAAGACTGACCATATCCTCTGCGGACTGTTTGCGAAGGTCGGCAAACGACGCGCCCTGGACAATCCCCCAAAGTTTTTGTCCGGGGTTAATTGGGTCGCCATCGGTCACAATTTTTTTGTGTTCCTTAACAGCCCTCTCCGCCCAACGTTTGGTTAGTTCTATGGATAATTTTGATTTTTCGTATTCAAAAGGATAGCCGGGAAAGTCGTCTAAAATTAGCGCGATGTCACTGCCCAAATTGGCCTGAATGTCTACAGATTTTTCCGGGGACAAAATTTCCGTGCGACCATCTAAGTCAAACTGAAAAGTTACACCGGCTTCTCTCCCTACGGGAGATCTCCCGAAGGGAGACATCACTTTCCTCATTTTTGCCAACGAAAAAACCTGAAAGCCTCCGCTGTCTGTAAAAATCGGCCCTTTCCAATTCATAAACTTGTGCAATCCTCCGGCTTTATAAATTAAAGCATCTCCCGGACGTTGCCAGAGGTGGTAGGTGTTGGCCAAAATAATATCAGCTCCCCAAAACTTTAATTCTTCCGAGGTGACAGATTTTACTGCGCCTTTCGTCCCAATAGGCAAAAACGCAGGTGTACGAACATCGCCGTGGGCGGTGTAAATTAGGCCATTCCTAACTTTGGAAAAAGTATCTGATTTTAGGATTTCGAAATAGCTCATAATAACAAAACAGCACTCCTCGACTCAGAGCGCTGCTTTAGGTTAATGAATCGTTTGCTTCCGAAGACTTGCAAGTATCTCCTTAAAAGCGTCTCTTCCATTTTTGTTCACAGCATCAGCAATAGTAAATCTCGATTCGGCTTTGTTTTTAAAATACTTCACAATTTCTCTATCAGAAATGTTCGGATATTGCTCAAAGAAACCTATTTCAGACCTTATTTGTTCTACCTCTGCTTCTCCCAAGTTCTCCAAATCTTTATATCCTTGAACTTCGTTCCTCCGCAAGGCGTCCTGAACAGTTTTTCTTTTGTTCCGAAAATCACCGGTCTGGCCATAAGGCACCCCGTCTAGGCTTGCAATAATCCTGTCTTCATTGCTAGAAAAATTTTTACTCATAAAATTAATTTAAATTGTAAAACCCTTACCTGTCAAAACTCCTTCTGGGAGGCCTGCCGCCGCCGCGGCCAAAACCGCCGGGCCTGGGAGGACGCGGACGGAAATCACTGTCATTGCCATGGCCAAACGCCCCTGCCGCGCCTTCCGGCGCCGGGCCGGCAAAGGGCTTGTGGGTTAAATTAATCCTGCCCTGCTCATCTATTTCACTCACCTGGACTTTTAAAGTATCGCCGATTTTTACCACATCTTCAACTCGCCCAACGCGATAGTTGGCCAGCTGGGAAATATGCACCAAACCTTCCTTGCCCGGCAAGACTTCCACAAACGCGCCAAAATCCATTAAGCGCGTAACCTTGCCCTCGTAAATTTCTCCGGGTTCCACTTCTTTAACAATATTTTGTATCCATTCAACTGCTTTTTTGGACATTTCCGCGTCTGTCGAGGTCACCATTACCAAACCGTCGTCTTCAATATCAATTTTTACGCCCGGACAGTTGGCAATAATTTCATTAATAGTTTTTCCGCCGCTACCAATAACTTCGCGGATTTTGTCAGGTTTGATTTTGAAAGATGTAATTCTCGGCGCGTAAGGAGAAAGCTCGGCGCGAGGCGCAGGTAAAACTTCCTTCATTTTGCTTATAATGTGCACGCGCGCCGGCTTGGCCTCTTCTAAAGCCTGTTGCAAAATATCCGCGCTCAAGCCCTTGACCTTCATATCCAACTGAAGCGCGGTAACGCCTTCTTCACTACCTGTGACTTTAAAGTCCATATGGCCATTAAAATCTTCTATGCCAGCAATATCTGTTAAGACTTTAAACTTGGAATTATCTGTCTCATCCATAACCAAACCCATAGCGCAGCCGCCAATAATTTCTTTAATTGGCACGCCCGCGTCCATTAAGGCCAGAGTGGAACCGCAAGTCGAGGCCATAGAAGTCGAACCGTTGGAAGATAAAACTTCGGAAACCAGCCGCATGGTGTAAGGAAAAGCCTCTTGTAGAGGCAAGACCACTTCCACGGCGCGCTCGGCCAGCATACCGTGGCCAATTTCCCTGCGGCCCGCGCCGCGAATGGGAGTAACTTCACCCACGCTGTAGCCGGGCATATTGTAATGGTGGATGTAGCGCTTGGCCCTGCCGTCCAGCGGGTCTTCCATACCATCCAATAATTGTTCGTCACCTTTGCTGCCCAAAGTCACCACAGTTAAAGCCTGGGTTTCGCCGCGGGTAAACAAAGCCGAGCCGTGCGTCCTCGGCAACACACCGACTTCACAGGTTATGGGTCGGGTTTGGTTTAATTTCCTGCCGTCAACCCTGCGCTCTTTACTAAGTATTTGATGTTGTTGGTATTTTTTTAAGATTAAATCTGCTGCGCCCGCGACTTCTTTAGCAATGTCCACGCCTTGTATTTCTTTAAGCTCCGATATAACTTTGTCAGCCGTCTGTTTAATTAAAGCGTCAATATTTTTTTCTCTTTCTTGCTTGGCTGTAACGTAAACTGCGGAATCAATTTTATCTTCCGAAAGCAGCTCTTTAACTTTTCCGTAAACATCCTGATTCAAAGAAACAATAATCGGTTCAGCCTTGGGGACATTCAACTGACTGGCAAATTCAACTTGGGTTTTTACCAGCTCGCCTAAAAAGGGTTGGGCAAATTTTATGGCTTGAACAATTTCTTCTTCTTTTACCAGCATGGCGCCCATCTCCACCATAATAATGTGGTCGCCTGTGCCGCAGACAATTAAGTCCATGCTGGACTTTTCCTGCTGCTCATGGGTTGGGTTGACTATATATTGGCCTTCGACTTTGCCCACGCGCACGCCGGCTACCGGTCCGTCATAAGGAATGCGGGAAATAGCCAAAGCCATGGAAGCCGCGTTTACCGCCACCATGTCCGGCTCATTTACGCCGTCAATGGAAAGCACCGTGGCCACCACCTGAACGTCGTTGCGCATGCCGTCCGGAAACAGCGGCCGAAGGCTTCTGTCTATAACCCGGCCTTTTAATATGGCGTCGTCTGTAGCCCGGCCTTCGCGCTTAACCCAGCGTGAGCCTTTAATTTTTCCCGCAGCATACAGCCTTTCTTCGTAATCTACTAACAGGGGAAAATAATCTATGTTGCTTCTAACTTCCTTGCTCATTACCGCGGTGGCCAATACTACGGTATCGCCCAGGCGGGCCAAAACCGCGCCGTCAGCCTGGCCTGCCAGTTTTCCGGTTTCAAATACTAAGTCAGCGCTGCCGACTTTACAAACTATTTTTTTGCTATCCATCTAAACTTCCTTCTGTTTCAGGATGATTTTCAGATTAACGAGACTATAATTTAAGTCTTCGCGATATCTGCCAACCATCGCTGTTAATTGTAAATTTTAACTGTTAATTATTATTGCTATAAACAAATCTCTGGGCGACCACCACAATGTCAGCAATTATACTTTGGTCTTGTTCAGGACTTCTTTAATCTTGTTTGCTATCTCATCTGGGGTAAAATATGCCTTAACCAAATAATCGTTCGCCCGCAAACCTCTGGCTTTTAAAATATCCTGATTGCTCCAAAGGTTGCTTAAAACTATGACTGGCGTGTTTGCCAGTTTTTTGTCGGGATTTTCGCGGATTTTTTGCAAAACCTGGAACCCGTCCATTTCCGGCATCATCAAATCCAGCAAGAGGATATCCGGGGGCTCCTGCTCAAACATTTCCATAGCCTTGACCCCGTCTTCGGCATGGCGAACGGCAAAACCGTTGATGCTCAACTTATGGCTGACAATTTCAGCCATGGACGGGTCATCCTCGGCCACAATAATCTTTTTTTGTATGTTTGCAGGCATGTTTTTTGGTTTTGGATGTTTAATATTATATCACAAACAGCAAAAAAAAAGCAATTTGACATTCTTGTATAAAAAGGCTATATTTTATTTGACTTTGAAAAATAATTTTATCCAGTGCCTTCCATAAATAATCACCGTTTCTTGCAACGGTGATGAATGGAGTTTTAGGCTTCCTGCGGGATTTAAATCCGGGCAGGCAGGTGTTGGATTTGTTGAAACAAAAGGAAAAAAATGAAAAATAAATCTTCAATTATTCTGCTTGTACTTGTAGTCGCTTTAGCCCTGGTGGCGCTTATTTTTGGAAAATCACGTTTTTCCAGCCAGCAAGACAAAAACGCTGAAATAAAAAAACAGCCGCCCAAAGCCGTCTCCCAAAGCTTAATTATAGTATCTCCTAAGTTCCCCAAAGGCTTGCCATTGGAAACCGGCGTTAACGCCCTTAATGCTTACGAAATCAACACCAAACCCACGAGTTATAACATTTCCTACAATTCAAAAAAGTCGCTGCAAGAAAACGCAAAAATTTATAAAACTTATATTGAATCTTCGGGTTTCAAAATAGTAAAAACTATTGAAAAAGCAGACACAATTTTCTACAATTCTTCCAAAGATGGCAACACTTTATCTGCTTTTATAAGAGATAAAAATGGGCAAATTAAGGTTTCGTTGACCTACGAGCCCAAATAACATCAGAACTCACGCACTGCGTAAGTTCAATAAAATTAGTTTTCAAATTAGTTTTCAAATTTGACAAAAGTTTGATTTTGTGCTACTGTGCATGCACAATCAAACTGTTGTAATATATTTTTGATATGGCAGTATTGTCAAGAGAAATTCAATATATTAAAGATCAAGCATACCTGAAAGATATTTTTCAAAAATAAAGGATAATTGTAAATTTTATGAGGCTTGAACACGAATCAGAAAAATTACTAAAAGAAAAAATTTTGCAGATTGTAGGCAAATATTTGGATCTGTCCAAATACCGCGTTTTTTTCTTTGGTTCGCGGGTGACCGGCAAAGCCCGCGAAGCCTCTGATATTGATGTAGGTATTGAGGGCAAAGAGCCTGTGTCGCTTCGGGTTTTAAATGGCATTCGCGAAGAAATAGAAGAATTGCCCGTCTTATATAAAATTGATGTGGTTGACTTTGCGGAGACAAACGAAAAATTTAAGCGGGTGGCCAAAGAGCATCTTGAATTGGTAAATTAAAGTTTAATCCTATGTCAACTTTTGAATCTTTAATGCCGAACCCACGGCGGAGCAGTTAAGTTAATTGTTAATAGTCAATCGTTAATTGTTCAATTCAACTTCTCCCCCGTGCGTTTGCTAGTTCAATCCAAAGCAAGCGCAACTCTTTCCCATCAGGGAAAGGAGGTTTAGATGAAAAAATTAATCAAGAGGGCGGCCATGATGGCCACCCTGTTTTTGGCGTTTTTCGGTTTTTCTGCCCAAGGATGGGCACAGGGATCCGCCGATGTTTCCATCGAGCACCACTTCGCGCAAGTAATTGGTGCAACGTTAGCTGAGTCAGACTGGGAGTGTGTGTTTGACTTGACCGATACGTCCGGCCAGGGAGGAACGCATATCATCAAACTGCTAGACGAAAGAGGAGACAGCGGGGCCGTTGAAAGTGCAGATTTTGGAATCAATTCCAATTTTGCCTTTCAATTGGGGGCTAATCAAACCAAACGCTTAACCATCGTCAGAAGGTCTGGTTTTTTAGGGCGGGCTGTTGTTCTTTCTTCTGCTCAGGCAGCGATAATATTGACACTTAATCAATACTATCCGGGCACGGACCAACTCGCCGGTAGCTCCAACATCCCCGAGAGTACGCCTGAGTCTAGAGTTACCCTAAGTTTAAAAACCAAAACAGGGTTGGCTATAGCCAACCCAAACACAATACCAGCCCAAATTACTCTCACCCAGAGAAATTCTCAGGGCGTGGATACGAAAACTTCCAGCTTTACACTGCTACCCGGGAGCCATGTTTCAAAATTCGTCGATGAATTTCCATTTTCGCTGTTAAAAATGGAAATGGGCAGCGTAAACATAGCTTCGAACGTTCCTGTTGTCAGTGTTGGATTTTCGTTTACGGGGTTGATCTTTAACTCTATCCCGATCCAACCTGCCTACAGAGGAGCTTCCCCGATTCTTTCCAACCTGATTACGACGCTCTATTTTGTTCCTAAGGGCGTCGAGCCGCGCAAAATTCCACGGTCTGCAGACTTTTGTCACCCTGCACCATTTTACCAACCCTTTGTGGTTTGCCAAAAAAAATGCTTTTGAGGTAAAGGAAAATATTAAATATTTTATCAGATACGCCGAAGTTGCGGTTAAACGACTCGACCAATACGCTGATTTTTGGATAACCATTAATGAGCCGGAAACTTATTGCTTTGTGCCTTACATTTTAGCTCTTTGGCCGCCACAAAAGAAGAGCTGGCTTAGCGCCTGGAAAGTTGCCAACAATCTCCTGCGCGTGCATTTATTGGCGGTTGAAAAAATGAGGTGGCTAACCCAAAAACCCATTGGTTTTGCGACTAATCGAGTGGATTTTCAGCCGGAAGGGTTTTTAGCAAGTGTAATTAATGTTCCCATCACCAAAAAAATCAGCAGTTTTTTTGAGCTGCGGGCCATGGAAGCTTGTGATTTTTTGGGAGTCAATTATTATTTTCACCATCATGTCGGATTTTTTGGCAAAAGAAAAGACAGCCACAGCCATCACCCGGTTTCAGATTTAGGCTGGGGTATTCATCCTGAAGGCTTGGAACAAGTATTGCTGGATTTGAAAAAGTACAAAAAACCTATTTACATTACAGAAAACGGTTTGGCAGATGCCAAAGATTTACAGAGGGAAAAATTTATTTTGGATCATTTATACTACACCCATCGGGCAATTGAACAGGGAGTAGACGTGAGAGGCTATTTGCATTGGGCGCTAGTAGACAATTTTGAGTGGGCAGAAGGTTTTAAGCCCAGGTTTGGATTGATTGAAATTGATCGCGAGGACTTGTTGCGAAGGAAAGTCAGGTACAGCGCGACCAGGTACGCGGAGATTTGTAAAAATAATTCCATTGAGCATGATTGATCAAGATTTAAAAGGTTTAAATGATTGTCAAAATAAAATCATTTCAATCGTGGTCAATCGTGTCAATTTTTTAAATTAACTTATGTCTCTTTGGATTTCATTTGCTATAGCGGCTTACTTCCTTCTCGCCTTAAACGGGATTGCGGATAAATTTTTGTTGTCCAAAGCCGTTAAGCACCCTATTGCGTACGCGTTTTATGTTGGTATCACGGGGCCTTTGACATTACTGATAATACCAATCGGCCTTTTGGGCAGCGCATTCAACCTCCATTTTTTTAAATTCGATTTAGCCTTCCAGTTTTTATCCGTTAATGCAACCATAATCGCGCTTATTGGCGGAGCCTGTTTTCCTTTAGCTCTTTATTTTTCCTACAAAGCGGTTCAGCAAACCAGCATTTCCAGAATTTTGCCCATTCAAGGCGGCTTGGTGCCGTTTTTTACTTTACTTTTAGCTTTCATTATTTTGAGAGAAAGGCTTTTGCCAAACCAGCTTATCGCTTTTGTGTTTTTGGTAATCGGTGCAGTTCTCATCTCCTTAAAAAAGAAGCATGGCGAGTGGCAGGCGCTGGCTTTACAAAACGCGATAATCTCATCATTTTTATTCGCCTCGTCCTTAACTTTGACTAAATATATTTTTGAGCTTGCCAATTTCGGCTCGGGTTTGATTTGGACGCGCCTGGGATTTTTCCTGACTTCGGTAAGTTTTTTAATCTCGCATAAATCAAGAAGTTATATTTTTAATGCACCCAAAGAAACCTCAACCGGCAATAAGTTCGTGTATTTAGGCGCCAGAGTTTCAGGGTTTTTTGCCGGATTTTTGCAAAACTATGCCATTGCCATTGGCAGTGTAACTCTGGTTAACGCTTTGCAGGGGACGCAATACGCTTTTTTGCTGATATTGGCAATAATTCTTTCCGTCCGTTTCCCCAAAATTTTGAAAGAAGATATTTCCAGAGAAAAAATAATCCTTAAAATCATTTCCATATTGTTAATTAGCGCCGGATTATATTTTTTGGCGGTATGAAGGTTTTTAAAAAAATTCTAAAAATATTTTTTTGGATCGTCGGCGCAGCAATTCTCCTATGCGCCATAGTTTACTTTGCTTATCGCCCCCCTACAAAAATCGGCTGGGGCATAAATTACTCTCCTGATTTTGCAAAATATTTGGGCTTTGATGCAAGGAAGCTTTATGTCCAGATGCTGGATGATCTTAACCCAAAGTATGTACGGCTTATGGCTTATTGGGAAGATTTGGAATTTAATCAGGGTAAATACGATCTACCCAGTACTGACACCAAGTTTATTTTGGACGAATCCGCAAAGCGGGGGGTTAAAGTTATTTTGGTTTTGGGACATAAGCAACCCCGCTGGCCGGAGTGCCATCATCCAGCCTGGTTTGAAAAACTTTCGGTACTAGACCAACAAAAAGCTATTTTAAATATGCTTGAAACAGCCGTGAATTATTTTAAAGATTTTTCGTCTGTTGAAATGTGGCAAATAGAAAACGAACCTTATTTCAAATACGGGCCTAATTGCCCAGTCATTGCATCCGATTTATACAAACAAGAGGTTGCGTTGGTGAAAAAATTGGACAACAGGCCAGTTATAGCAACTGACAGCGGGGAAAAAGGTTTGTGGCTGCCTTTGGGTTATTCCGGGGCTGACGTTTTAGGGTCAACATTATATCGCCAGGTCTTTCGGGACAAAACTCAATCTTACTTAACTTATCCTTTGCCGGCTTTTACTTACAGAATTAAAGCAGGGGCTTTGCGGATTTTTAGCCGAATGAATCACGTTTTTGGAGTCGAGCTGCAAGCAGAGCCTTGGTTTGCTGGCACGGTTTACAGCGTGCCGTGGGAAGAACAGACAAAATTAATGAATCCGGACATTTTTTATGCTAATATTAAATACGCGGCACAAACCGGCATGGATCGCCAGTACCTTTGGGGGGCGGAGTGGTGGTATTGGGCAAAATCCCATGGACATGGGGAAATGTGGGCGGCAGCAAAAGAATTTTTTGCAATAAATTAACTATGCAAAATATTATAGGAATTGATATTGGTGGGACAAAAATTGCAGGTGTTGTTTTTAATGGCAAGCGCGTACTTCAGGAATTAACTATTGCGACACCTAATACTTTTAATGGTTTTAAACGCAATTTGTATAAGCTTGTGGACTTTCTTTCAGTAAACAGAAAAATTTCAGGCATTGGCGTTGGTTGTGCTGGATTGGTAAATTCTGCCACTGGCATGGTGAGACTTACGTCCAGCGTTAAGTTTAAAGCCCAGTTTAATATGGTAGCTTTTTTTAAAGCAAAATTTCACCTGCCAGTTAAAGTTGACAACGACGCCAGCTGTTTTACCCGAGCGGAACTAATCCTGGGTCAGGGCGAAAAATTTCAAAATTTTTTGGGGGTGATTTTGGGTTCTGGTTTGGGTGGGGGCATTGTTATTAACCGGCAACTCTACAGAGGCAAAAATAACAGTGGAGGAGAAATTGGCCACATTGTTGTAAATAAGTTATTTTTGCAAAAATTTTATCAGATTGCGCGCGATAGAAATAACTATAGCCGCTTGTCTGAAGTTTTAGGCCAAGCCTTTGCCAGTTTTGCCAATATTTTCGCGCCTGACGCACTTATATTGGGCGGAGGGGTGAGTTTAAATGCTCATGCTAAATTTTTACCCCAAACCCAAAACGTCATGAGAAAATTTTTATTTGATAAATTTTCAGCACCAAAAATTTTAGTTTCGAAATTAAAAAACGCCGGCGCTCTCGGTGCGGCCTTGCTTTTTAAAGAATCCAAATCATAAATAATAACCTTAAACTATATTACTATATCGTAACATAGTCCCTATATGACTAAATTATCCAGAAAGTATATTGACCCTGAAGACATGGGCCTTTACGTAAATAATTTTTGGTCTGCCTTAACTCTTATGAGTTCCAAGGGAGATATTAAATTGTTAGTTAAAGATTTATTTACGCATACGGAATATAAAATGTTATCTAAGAGATTGGAGATTGGACGATTGCTTCTGCAGGGACAAGATTATCAAACCATTGAAAAGAGACTTAGAGTAACACCTGTCACAATTTCCAGAATTAGCAATGTTTTGGCAGAAAAGGGCAATGGTTTGCGTATTGCGCACCAAAAATTGAATCAAATAGAGGAAAAGTACCAGAAACGGCAGAGGGAAAGGACAAAAAATTTAGAAAATGCTTTTAGGAAAAAGACTCAACGAAAAACTTTGGGTGGAGCTTTGCTCAAGCTAGGAGCCCAGGCTTTAGATAAAAAGATTTCAGAAGTAATCAAAAGCAGATCTGCCAAAAAACGTCTAGAGTTAGACTGACTATATTACTATATCGTAATATAGTCAGTCATTGTTTAGTTTATACCCAATTGCTAAATTAATTTAGATATAATACTCCGAAGCTTTGCTGTTATCAACCTGATTTTATTGGTTATTACCAATTTGATTCCAAACACAAAATCGGAATTTAATTAGCGAA
>JAHFJK010000057.1 GCA_023245915.1 Candidatus Doudnabacteria bacterium
TTTCTAATTTTTTCAGGTCTCCAAGAATACCAGTAAAATGATGCTCCTAAAATTATAAACGCTATAATAATAAATAAAATTTTAACTTTCATATAATTCTTTCCCTTACTTCTTAATTCCTACCTCCTACCTCCTGTCTTCACAACTCCTCCACCTTCATCCCCTTTAACTCATTCAAAGACATGCCGATGATTTTATTGCTGGCTAAAAGTTTTTTAAAACTTTCCCTGTTTATTGGGTCTATCAATCTGACAAACACGTTGGCTTCCTTGCCGTCTTCTGCCCGCTTAATGTGCAAAATAATGCTTTTGTTATTCATTCTTTTGCCGGTAATTTTGCAGTTATCCAAGTCCAAGTCAGCTTTAGTGCGGCTGGCGGTCTGAAAAATTTCTCCTATGGTGAAAATGTCTTTAAATAACATAATGTCCTTTCTTTAATATGTCATCCCGACCGACCGAATGCATCTGAGGGAGTGGAGGGATCCCTTAACCTACAAAATTTAGTTAATTTTCAAAATTAAGGGATTCCTCGACTCGGATGCACTCGCTCGGAATGACACACTAAGCTAATGGCTGTTAACTGTTTCTGAAACTTATTTTTTTATTTTCCCGCTTGGGCAAAAAATTCTGCCTGCTTGCGACTTTTTTCCCTGTTTGGCCTTCCAGTGCTCTTCTGGCGTTGCCAGCTATGCGTCCGCCTTTGCGCGCCGGTTCAAACCCGCCTTACGGCGCGTCTTCAAAATTGATAATGGATTTTTGTGTACTTTCCGGCATAAAATTTATTTGTGTTTGCTGATTGATATCCCTCGGATGCTACTTAGGGATGGTTACTATGTTTGTCCGCCTTGGGCAGATTGCTTGCTGATTTGAGATCCCTCGACTCCTCCCGCTTACGCGGGAGTCGCTCGGGATGACAACTATAATAATTTTCTTTTACTGATTGTCACCTGACTCGGCCTGATAACTTTCCCATTCAACTCAAACCCGCTTTGGAGTTCTTCGATAATAGTTCCATCATCAGCCTCTGATTCGACTTCACGAACGGCTTCGTGAAAGTGCGGGTCGAATTTTTTGCCCACTGCTTCAATTTTCTTTACCCCCATTTCGCTCAAGGTTTTGTCTAGCTGCGATAAAATTCCGTTAATCCCAACCATCCAATTTTCGTATTGCTTTTCAAAGCCCTGATTCATGCTTCCTGTTCCATGATTCATATATTCAGGCATATGTCGTAAGGCTTGTTCAAGGCTGTCCAAGGCCGGCAACAACTTAGCCACCGTAACTTCGCGCGCAAACTCTATTAATTCCTTATTCTCCGCTTCTTTCCTTTTCTTATAATTCTCAAAATCCGCGGCCGTGCGCTTCCAGTTGTTCATGGCGTTTTCCAGGTCTTCCTGCAATTTTGCTAAATCGGCATCATCGGAAATGTTTTGTTGATCCATCTGTTGTACTTCATCCATAATTTTCAATTCTTACTTTTCAATTTTCAATGAATTTTTAATTTTCATCGTTGAACAAATTTTATTAAAAATCAAAGTAAACTCTTGTGCCTCATTCCAAAAAATTTTGATTTGATCTCCGTGTTCGGGAAAACAACTTTGCAACATCCTTAACCAGTGCTTAGTCTCTTGAGCTTCTTTTTTACAGATAAATATTTTATTGGTAAAATCTTTGGGCGAGCTGGCTCCGTTTGCCTCCATATAATTGGCGCCAACGCTGCTGGCAGATCTTACTAATTGGCTAACTAAAGGAGTAGAAATAGCATCCCTTTTTAGACCCTTAAGAAAAACAATAATTTGCTCTCCAAATTTAGCAGTTCGCTCTTCCAAATCATAATTATTTTTAAATTCAGACATTGAAAATTCAGTGGAAAGTTTAAATTGAAAATTTTATTTTAGCATTAAAATCAATAGTACCACCCCCGCTCCCCCGCCCAACAATTTCGCGATATATTCCATGAGCGACATATTTTTCTCATACTTCATCGACTTCGGCCCAACCAAACCAATCACGCCCTTTTTTCCACTGGGCAGCTGAAGTCCGGATACTATCATGGAATAGTCTGAATTTTTCGACAAAGTAATTTCTTTGCCAATTTTTGCTTCCGGGCCGTGGCCGGCGTAATCTTTTATCATTTCTTCGGCGTGCTCGTCTATGTGGTCAAAAAATTCCGCAATTTCTTTGGCATCTTGCTGCGGCATAGAAGGATTGGCAAGCAAATTAGAAAGGCCAATGGTGGAAACTTCTTCGGGAAACAGGGCGAACGATGCCTGCTGGGAATGGTCTGACAAAAGTTTAGCCAGTCTGCGGCTAATTTCGGCATTAGCCATTTGCAATTTCATCAATTCAGTTTTTAAGTGGTCCTGCTCTTTTAAACTCAACTTCACTCTGTCCATTAACTGGTTTACAAAATACCTAAAGCCTTTGTCTGTTGGCACGCGGCCGGCAGAAGTGTACGGCTGTTTTATAAAACCGTTTTTTTCCAGCACCTGCATTTCATTTCTTATGGTCGGGCTGCTGACGTTGAAATTGTATTTGTCGACTAAATCTTTACTGGCCACCGGCTGCCCATTTTCGCAGTTTTCTTTGACTATTGCCGCAAGAATTTTTGTTTGACGTGATGTAATTAAATCTTCTGATTGATTCATAAAAAACCCTTATTACCGGCTAAAATTCTTGCCCCGTAGCGAACGAGCGAAGCGAGTTCTGCTACCGGGGTTTGCCTGTCTGGTTGTAATTTCCTGCTTTTCCATAGCGCTTAATGCTTACTTCTTATTGCTAATGATACTATTATCACTCTCTACTGTCAAGTGATAATTTCCTGATAAAGACTTTACAGGTTGCCTAATCAGATGTAAAATTTGGTTACTAATTATTAAATCTTAAAATGAACCCCGTTTAGAAGTTCTTTCTAACTTACAACGCGGTTTATAAATTATCATGCCGGAGGCAAATCCGCCTCTGGCGGAAATAAAAAAAGGAAAACTTATGGCAATAAAATTCCCCAATACTTCTAACGGGGTGAAACAAAAATTTATCTTGATTTCAAAAAGGCTTATTTTAAGCCTGGTTTTTTCGCTGATGCTTTTCCCTGCTATGACAGCGGCGCAAAAGGAAGATAAAGGCCAGAGCCGCGAGGGAGACCGGGGTGGAGAAAAATTTTTCCAAAGAACCCAGCTCCGGCATAATAAAAAAGTTTGCGACAATCCGGCAGCAGATGAAGCCGCTTGCCACGCGCGGGTAGCAACCGAAGACGCAAACCCCAAAGCTGCCAAAACTTTTATTGCTCCCAGTGGCTACGGGCCGGCGCAGTTTAGAGGAGCATACGGCGTAAACGGTATTGCCAGTTCAACCTCCCCCAGAATTATTGCTATAGTGGATGCTTACGACCATCCCAGCATAAAAAACGATTTGGATGTTTACAGCGCGCAGTTCGGCATACCGACTCTGCCTAATTGCAACGTCGCCATTGCTTCTTCCCCTGTGCCCTGCTTTAAAAAAGTTAACCAAAACGGCGGCACAAATTATCCGCAACAAAACGCCGGCTGGGCTTTGGAAATTGCGCTCGATGTGGAAGCCGCGCACGCGCTTTGCCAAAACTGCAGCATTCTGTTAGTGGAAGCCTCTTCCGCATCTTATACCAATTTATTGGCAGCCGAAGACCGCGCAGCCATTTTAGGCGCGAAAATCATTTCCAATTCCTGGGGCAGTAATGAATTTTCCAGCCAGACAGCTTTAGATTATCACTTTAACAAACCGGGCGTAGCCATAACCGTCAGCTCCGGCGACAGCGGCTACGGCGCGCAGTATCCGGCCAGTTCCCGCTATATTACAGCAGTAGGCGGAACTTCTTTAACCGTTAATGATGATAATAGTTACGGTGGTGAAACTGCATGGTCCGGCAGCGGCAGCGGCTGTTCGCTTTATGAAACCAAGCCGGCTTGGCAAAAAGATGCCAGCTGCGCCAAAAGAACAGTGGCAGATGTTTCCGCTGTTGCCGACCCCAACACCGGCGCCGCGGTTTATGACAGCGTTCGCTATCAAGGTGTAAGAGGCTGGTTCCAGGTTGGCGGCACTTCCTTGTCCGCGCCGATTATTGCCGCGATTTACGCGCTCTCCGGCAACACCGCAAGCCCGAGCATACCATACATCTCGGTCTCCTCGACACCTTCCAGCCTGCGCGATGTTATTTCCGGTAGCAACGGCTCCTGCGGCGGCAGCTACTTATGCACCGCGTTCCCCGGCTACGACGGCCCCACCGGCCTGGGCTCCCCTAACGGCTTTGGAGCGTTCTAAAAAAATTTGATTTTGTTTGTTGATAAATCCGCCTGAATTTGAAATTCTGGCGGATTTATATATGTAAAGTATACTTGACATACTATTTACGTCTTGTTAGACTATCATTAGATTTAAAGAAAGGACTAATATGAACAAACCGATAATTTTTGGAATAGTAGTAGTAGTTGCCGGCATTGCCTCGGTCGTGGTTTTAAACAACCGCCATCAGGCAAATAATAAATCGGGGACGGTAATAGAGAAGGCTGATAAGTCTGGCACGGAAGGTTCTATGGCTGGCAAAGAAAAAGACATGATGTCCGCCGAAGGCGGATCCGCCTCTGGCGGAAAAAACGAAATGATGG
The DNA here is from genome assembly GCA_023245915.1 of Candidatus Doudnabacteria bacterium. Classification (GTDB taxonomy): domain Bacteria; phylum Patescibacteriota; class Doudnabacteria; order UBA920; family UBA920; genus PALSA-1336. The sequence goes on from JAHFJK010000057.1 coordinate 4,637, forward strand.
ATGAAACCATGCAAAAAGAAAACCACGCAACGCCCACAACCGATTCCATGATGAAAAAAACTGAGGCTATGATGCCAAAGGCCGGTTCGTACCTGGATTATTCCGGGCAGGCTGTGGCAGAGGCTCAAAAAAACGGTAAAAAGGTTGTGTTATTTTTTCACGCAGCCTGGTGCCCTTACTGCAAAGCGGCAGATGCGGCGTTTAAAGCTAACCCCGATAAAATCCCGGCAGAAGTAGTGCTGTTAAAAACTGATTACGATTCCCAAACCGCCTTAAAACAAAAATACGGCATCACCTACCAGCATACATTTGTGCAAATAGACAACAACGGAAATATGGTAACCAAGTGGGTTTCGGGCGATGTTGATTTGTTAAATAAAAACGTAAAGTAATATGATCCAAATCCTACTTGCAATACTTGCTGGAATATTTACGATTGGCGCGCCGTGTATTCTGCCGCTTCTGCCCATTCTACTCGGCGCTTCGGTCGGACAAAAAAGCAAGACCAGGCCGCTGTTTATTACCCTGGGATTTATCCTGACTTTTTCAGCCGTCGGGCTCCTGCTTTCTGTAATTATTAGCCGGTTTAATTTTAGCCCTAACGGCTTGCGGCAGGCGGCGATTTTTGCCCTGGCCCTTTTTGGCCTGTTTATGGTTTGGCCTACCCCGTTTGAAAAGCTTACCCAAAGCATGAACGGGATTATTAACAAAGCCAACCAAACTGCGGGCCAAGCCGGTAGCGGGAATTTTGGCGGCTTGATATTAGGCATTATGCTCGGCGTTATTTGGACGCCCTGCGCCGGTCCGGTTTTAGGCTCTATCCTGACTTTAATTGCCACGCAAACTGATTTGCCTAAAGCCGGCATACTTTTATTTGCCTATGCCATTGGCGCGGGCATTCCCATGCTAATCATTGCTTATGGCAGCCAGTTAGTGACCACAAAAATCCGCGCCATTGCCCAATATGCCGGACGCCTCCAGCAAATTTTCGGCCTACTGATTATACTTTTAGCTCTAGCAATGTATTTCCAGTATGACTCCTTACTCCAAGCCAGGCTTTTGGACCTGCTCCCGGGTTGGAATTTTGCCAACTCCAAAATTTTTAACCAATAAGCCCATGAAAAAAATCATTCCTTATATTTTGATAGTAGTTGCATTACTGATAGCCGGCGGAATTTATATAGACTCAACTTCTAAAACTGCCGACAACCTCAAACCTGGCGGCTATCGGCAACCGAAAAAAATTAATTTAGCCGACAGCGGAAAACCCGCGCAGGCCAAACTTAAAACCGGGCAAGGAGAAACGCAAATGCCCAAAATAGATTTTAACAAATATGGTGCTGCGCCAAACTTCACCGGTATTTCGCATTGGCTAAATGGGACTGTTGCCGAATGTCATTTTGACTGCAATTCCAGGATTTCGTCTGAAAAGCACATTCAGCAACAGTCCCTAAATAGCGATCCTTTAACCATTGAACAGCTAAAAGGCAAAGTGGTGCTCATAGATTTTTGGACCTATTCCTGCATTAATTGCATTAGGACTTTACCTTATGTGACCAAATGGTATGACACTTACCAAGACCAGGGCTTAGTGGTGGTGGGCGTGCATACTCCGGAATTTGCTTTTGAAAAAGTAACAGACAACGTAGCCACGGCCATAAAACGATTTAAAATAAATTACCCGGTAGCGCAGGACAATGACTACGCTACTTGGCAGGCTTACAACAACCATTACTGGCCGGCAGAATATTTAATAGATAAAAACGGCCAAATAGTTTACGAGCATTTTGGCGAAGGTAATTATGACCATACCGAAGATGCCATTAGAATTTTATTGGGCATGGACAAACCGGTTGCCAAAGACAATGGAAAAGATTTAAGCGGCATTCGTTCTCCGGAAATGTATTTTGAACTTCCACGGCTTACTAACCTTGCGCCAGAACAAACTCCATCACTATCCCCTAAACCCTACACCCTCCCCCCTAAATTAGAACTCAATAAGTTTGCCTTAGAAGGCAACTGGTGTTTTGACTCCGAAAAAGCTTCGCTCTGCGGCCCGGGGCCGGGAAAAATTAAACTGCATTTTTCTTCCGGCAAAGTTTTTATGGTCGCGGCAGCGGATAAACCAATAACCTTGAAAATTAAAGTTGATGGTAGTGCCCAGCCTGATGTAGCCGTGCAAATGTCAGACCTCTACACTTTATTTGACTCTAATCAATATAACGAACATGAAATAGAAATTACCATCCCCGAAGCGGGTTTTGAAGCTTTCACTTTCACCTTCGGTTAATTCCAGGACTTGCGCACCGCGTAAGTCCTGAATTCCATGATTGCCAACCGGGTTAAAATTTTCCGTGAAAAAAACAACCTCACCCAGCAGCAGTTAGGCGAGGCTGTTGGCGTTTCCAGGCAAACTATTATTGCCGTGGAAAAAGGCAACTACGAGCCTTCCTTAGGGCTGGCTTTAAAATTGGCAAAAATTTTTTCCGCCAAAGGCGGATCCCTGCCCGTCCGGCAGGCGGGCGCCTCCGGCGGAAAAATTAAAGTTGAGGATCTGTTTGTCTTGCACTGATGTTAGAATGTTAATATGATAGTATGTTACTATAACCCTATGAAAACAATTATCTACTACCTTTTACTTCTTGTTTTTATTGCGCTGGTTTCCGGTTTCTTAATTTTTGGGCAGACCGAGGCAATGTCCATGGCGGAAATGCTGGGCATTTGCGCATTTTTGGTTTTATACACAGTCGCCATGTCCCTGGTCGGTGAAATGGGGGTGGTTGATGAAAGAGATGTGCTCCACCGGAACCTTGCTAACCGCGCCGGGCTGGTGGCCGGCTTAATCATACTCTCTTTAGGCGTGCTGTACCAAATGTTTGTCTTGCATAAAATTGACTACTGGCTCTTAACCGGACTAATTGTGATTAATCTTGCCAAAATTGTCAGCTTAATTTTTTGCAA
>JAHFJK010000058.1 GCA_023245915.1 Candidatus Doudnabacteria bacterium
AAATAAATTTTGATGTTTAGCCGTAGGCTAAGCGGAAAAATTTTTTGGGGCAAGATGCCGAAATCCTGGAATTGCAGTCAAAATGACATTCGGCAACAGTCCCAGCATAACAAAAAGTTTATAAAGTCGCGTAAATACTTTTTGCAGACAGATACTTATTTTACAACTTTGTACACTACTCGTACTGCAAAGCTCTGATCGGGTCTAATTTGGAAGCCTGGCGCGCGGGCAGAATTCCAAAAACCATCCCAATTCCTCCGGACACGCCTACGGCTAAAATAATGGCCGAAAAGGGTACAATGAACTTCCAGCTCAAACCAAACGAACCGGCAATAGCTGAAACCAGCCAGCCCAAAAACCCGCCGGCTAAAATGCCGATAATTCCGCCCAGCACCGTAACCAAAACCGATTCGATTAAAAATTCATTTAAAATATCTGCGTGCCTGGCGCCCAAAGCCTTTTTCAGACCAATCTCAGCCGTGCGCTCGGTAACCGCCACGTACATAATGTTCATAATGCCTACGCCGCCGACAATTAAGGAAATGGCCGCAATTGAAATAAGCAAAATAGTAATGCCGTTAAAAATAGTATTTAATGTGCCCAGTACATCGGCCTGGGTGGCTACGGTAAAATCGTCTTTGGCCGGATTGGCAATGTCATGGTTATGCCTTAAAACCAGACGAATGTCGTCCACTGTGGTTTCTGCCAAATTTATATTTTGCATCTCCACCACCCCGCGAGCTATGTGGTCAATGCCTAAAAGTTTTTTTTGGGCAGTGACCAGGGGAATATAAACCGCATCATCCCCACCCCCCACTGGCCCGCCGCGGGGGTTATAGACGCCCACGACCAAAAAATTCAACGTACCAATTCGCAAATATTTTCCCAAAGGCTCATCCTGCCCGAATAAATTACCGGCAACCGCCGAGCCCAGCACCGCCACCTGCCCTGCGCCCTTGTCTTCGCCGTCGGAAAAAAACCGCCCCTTGGCCAAAGTGCCTTTGTCAATTTCAAACCGGCCGGAGGAAACTCCAAAATACATTATGCTTTTTTTATTGTTCAAATAGCTGGCCGTAGCCTGGCCCACCGCAATACCGTAAACATTACTGACATTAGGCAGCCGCTTTACCTCTTCTAAATCTCTCATTTTAAAGGAGGTTATAGCCACTGTGGCGTCAAAGCTGGGACCATTATTAGCCTGGGCCGCGGCGCGGTTTTTGGTGGTGGGCGGCACGCGCGTGGCTATCACCAAAGTATTAGTGCCCAAAGTGGCAATTTGGTCGTTAATGATTGCCCGAAAACCCGCTCCAGCGGACAACACCAAAATTACCGCGGCAATGCCAATAATAATGCCTAAAGTGGTTAACACCGTACGGGCGGGATTGGAGCGTAGGGCTTTTAAGGCTTGGGGGAGGGCTTGTATCATTAAATAGAATTGAACATAATTAATTTTATTCATACCTTAACGCGTCGATAGGATTTAGCCGCGCTGCCTTAAATGCCGGATACAGACCAAAAATTACCCCGGTTAAAATAGAAACGCCGACGGCTAAAATTACCGAAAGCGGTGAAATCACAAACGCCCAGTCGTAGCCTAAACTTTTCATTAAAATTGAAACCACATACGAGATTACCGTGCCCACAATGATGCCAATGATGCCGCCGAGCAGGGTGAGCGTGCCCGCCTCAAACAAAAACTGGCTTCTGACCGCGCTGTTGCTGGCGCCCACGGCTTTACGCAAGCCAATTTCGCGGGTGCGTTCGGCCACTGTAACCAGCATAATATTCAAAATGCCGATGCCTCCGACAATCAAAGAAATTGCCGCCATAGCTGTCAGAAACAGCTTTAAAGCGTTGGTGATGGAACTTAAAATATTAATGGCGTCACTTTGGTTGCGGACAATAAAATCCAGGTCAGCCTCCTGGGTAATGTGATGGCGCTCTTTTAACAGTATTTTTATATCCTCCGCCGCCTGATTGACGTTCTCCGCCGCATCCACCTTAATGCCAATGCCCTGCAAATAATTCACTCCCAGCAGCTGCTTTTGTCCAAGTTCTAAGGGCAAAAAAATAAAATCATCCTGATTTTGGAAAAAAGAGCTGCCTCTTTCGTTGATGACACCTATAACGCGCAACGGAATGCCTCCGGACCCGTCTCGCCCGGCGCGAGCCGAGGTGGATGCTTTTTGCGAAGCGCTTTTGACTTTCACCACCTGGCCTATGGAGTCGGTGCCGCTTGACCCAAACAGCTCGTCAGCAACCGTTGAACCTAAAACCACTACGTTGGCATTACCCCTGTCTTCTGTTTCGGTAAAAAAATAACCTGACCGCATGGTAAAATTAACGCCTTTAGGGTAGTTAAAATCCGTGGCGTTAAAATTGGTATCCACACTCTGCGCGCCGAAGCTGACAGTAGCCGCGCCCTGCACCGAGGCATTAACCGCCAAAACGTGCGGCACCCTTGAGGTGTCAGTAATCGCGTCCGCGTCCTTTACCGTTAAGCTGGTGATAACCAAACCAAAAAGCTGGCTGGGCGGCCCATTCTCATTGCCTTTCCATGGCTGAACGTAAAGCAAATTCGTACCCAGTTTGGTCACCTGCCCTAAAACTAATGATTGCGCTCCGGCTCCTAGGGCAATAATAATTATTACTCCGGCCACGCCGATAACTATTCCCAAAACGGTTAAAAACGACCGGCCTTTACGGGCAAGCAGGGTGCGGAAGACGAGTTTGAGTGTACTGATTAAATTCATGGTATTAATGACAAAAATTAAAAAAATGACAAAATTGAACAAAAATAAATTAGACAGCTATTTTTGTCATTTCCGTCGTTTTTGTCGTTTTTGTTCATTTTACTAATTCTTTCCCATCGCTCGCAACGGTTCTGTGCGTCACCTTCTGGTCATCCACAATCTGCCCGTCTTTTAACCTGATAATCCGTTTGGCGTGGTTGGCCGTATCCTGCTCGTGAGTGACCAAGATAATGGTCCGGCCGCTGTCGTTTAATTTCTGCAAAATTTCCATGACAATGTTGCCGCTTTTGGAGTCCAAATTTCCCGTGGGTTCGTCGGCAAAAATTACCGCCGGGTCATTGACCAAAGCCCTCGCGATGGCCACGCGCTGTTTTTCACCTCCGGATATCTGGTTTGTAAAAAAGTTTAAACGATGTGAAAGCCCCACCGCATCCAGCGCTTTTTTCGCCAGCTCATCATGATTCTTCCCGCGCACCAGTCCCGCCGGTGGCGGGACGGTGCGGGGTTCCGCCTCTTTTGATTTTAAATTATTGAGGCTCCATTTTTTGCTGTAGATTAGGGGCAGTTTGACATTATCCAAAACCGTTGTACGCGCAAGTAAATTAAAAGACTGGAAGACAAAACCTACCTCTTCATTGCGCAAAGAAGCTAAAAAATTATCATCAAATGCTTTGGTATCTTTTTCCTTAAACTCATAAACGCCGGATGTCGGGCGGTCAAGAAAACTTAAAATGTGCATTAAAGTAGATTTGCCGCTGCCGGAGGGACCCATGATGGCAACAAATTCACCGCTCTCAATGGAAAAATCAAGGTCATGCAGAACCGGCGTAATTACGCCTTCGTTAGTGTAATCTTTAGTTAAATTTTGGACTTTGATTAAGGACATATAAATAAATCGAATCAACGAATAGAACGTATTTGCGAAATAGCAGCGAATTTACGAATGCGCATATTCGCAGTCATTGGTTGATTCGTCTCCGCCAGCTGGCGGATTCGTAGATTCGATTTCTTAGTGTTTTATAAACGTAACCACCTCTTGCCCCTCACTCAACCCGCCGGTTATCTCCACCAGGCCTCCATCTGCCTGCATGCCGGTTTGCACTTCCGCCTCGTGATAAGTTTTCTTTTTGCTGTCGTCTATAACCCGGACAAACTTTCTGACGGTTGTCAGGTCGTGAGCCGATGTTGGGGCATCTTGCTTATTGATGATAGCGCGCAAAGGTATGGCCAGGACATTATCCTTCTGCTCAATTAAAACCGTGGTGTTAGCCGTCATGCCGGGTTTGGCCTGGGCTGCGTTTTGCAGGGCAATGGTAACCTTGTAATTTACCACGCCGGAAACTACTGTGGCTCCCGGATTGACCGTCTGCACCTGGCCGCTAAAGTACCGGTCTGAACCAAAGGCGTCAAAAGTAATATCCACGATTTGTCCGGGCTTGATGTCGGCAATGTCGGCCTCACTGACATTGGCCTCCACATGCAAATCGTTAATGTCCTGGAGTACTATGACTTGCTTCAAGGCGGTAGCCAGCTCTCCGGGCTTAATATCCACCAGTGTAATGGTGCCGTCAGCCGGGGCATGAATTGCCTGGTTGTCCAAAACCGCAGCCACGGCCTCTACCTGACCCTGTGCCGAAAGTATTTGGGCTTTAGCCGCGTCCAAATCCGCGGGTCGAGCCTGCGCTCGTTTTAAATCCAGCGAAGCTTTAGCCTGAGCCAGCGCAGCCGTGGCGCTGTCTACCTGGGAGCTGGCCGAGGAAACGGCGCTGTCCCGGGTTTTTTGCGCCGCCAAATAAGCATTATAATTAGTCACATAAATGCTGGCCAAAGTGTTGGGAATGGTTATAGTCCAGCTGTCATTATTATAAGCCGCACCGGAAAATTGCAAAAACAGCCCTTTGTTGCCCAAAGCCACCGGCGTGGTCCTTACGTCGCCGTCTGCGGTTTCCAAACCGCTTGACTGGAATTTTTGTCCAGCGCCGGTGTTATAAACATATATTTTATAAACCCCCTGATCCGGGCCGGCATAAGCGCCGTTGACTGTTACGGTTGCCGAACCAACGTTGGCTGTGGATGCCACGGCCGCAAAGGAAGTATTAAGCAAAGCGCTGTAAGCGTTTTTCACAGCAGTCTCCTGCTGCTGGACTGTCGTGGTCAAATTGGTTTTAGCTGTATCTAAAGCCACCTGGGCGCTGTCTAAGGCTTTTTGCGCCACCGCGATTTCCTCATTACTGGCGCCGGCTAAAACTTTATTATAATTTGCCTGGGCCTGAGCCAAAGCCCCGCGGGCCTGGGTCAGACTGGCTAACGCGTCCTTTTGTTCCAAAGCAGCCAGGGTCTGCCCGGCCTTAACTTTGTCGCCTTCTTTGACATTAACGCTTTGGGTTATGCCGCTGGCTTTAAAACTTAAAACCAAATCCACCTTGCTGACTACCTGGCCGGTAGCCAAAACTGTAGATTTGAGCTGCTGTTTTTTTGCTGTTTCAGTCTGGATGTTTTTACTGTTGTCTTTGGGCCGGAAAATAGCGTAGCCAACCCCGCCCAAAATTAAAATTATGATAACTGTCCAAATGGTTCTTTTTTTTGTAAACCAAGCACTAAAACGTCTTTTTTTATTATTAAGATGTAATTCTGTTGAAAAGTTTTCCATAATGTAAATGTAAAAAATAATAATTTAGTGCTTGGTAAAAAATTTTCTTATCTGCATAAAATTATTTTTTCCTGATCTTTAATTCTTTGTTAAAAATTTCTTTCGCATACTGTTTGATCGCGCTTTCCTGCGGCGTACCGGAAACCATTTTTAAAATTACCTCTAAAATCTCGGCCAGCTGCTCGGGCTTCATTAAGGCTATTAGCTTGCCCATTTTGCCAACTACCAGCAACTGATCGCCGGCTTTAATGCCAAGATCTTTCCTGGCCTTAACCGGAATAACCACCTGCCCGCGGCTGCCCACCGTGGTCGCGCCATAGAGTTTATCCTTATTATAAAGTTTTGGGTCCAGTGAAAACCTCATAAAATTTTAACTTTCAAGATGTCAAGATTGTATTCCATTCTATTTCTCTAAATAACTTCTGGTAATTACAGTATGATTTCTCATACTTATCATACCGAAACTATCCGCAGGTGTCAAATTGATTTTGAGTAAATGCCCACTGCCTTTGTCATTGCGAGCGCAAAAATAAGCATTATCGCCAAGCAATCTTATTTAAGCAAGTAAAAGATTGCCGCGCCCCAACATTTTAAAGCTAAAAAATGTCGGGGCTCGCAATGCCAGTGAGCATTTACGATTTTGAAATAAGATTCAACCTATTTATTGAGGAAACTTTCAAGTCCTAAATGGCGAAAAATTTCAGACTCCAGTTTTCCCTCATCAAAGCCGGCCAAATGCTCTTGTTTGGGCACCACCACATTATAAATGGTGGGCGTGATTAATTGCAAACTTTGGCCTAAGGTAATTTTATTCGCAAGCTCGAGATACTTTGGGTAATAGTCCTTGTTTGTTTTAAATAAGTCTACTGCGGTAGGCGTAACGTACTTGCTGCCGACTTTGAGCCAGGCCAAGGAGCTTTCTGCAAAATTTTTAGTCGGCAGGGAGTTGATTGATGCTGAATCGACTTTCATTTCGTTAAAGAGATTTACAAGTTTAGTTTTAACTTCAGTCAGCCAGGTTGTTTGGGTAAATCCGCCCACGCAGGAAAACCCGCATATAAGCAAAACCAAAAAACATAAAGGGCTGGAAGGGTAAAATTTGCGGTTTTTTAAAAATGATATTATTTCATGTACATTATCTGGTAAATTTTTTACCACTATGCGCCGGCCTTGGTGGCCAATCCCCCAAAACATAACACTATGTTCGTTGGAAAAATATTTTTGCCACAGCTGTCTGCCTTGATTAGTCATTATTATTCTTGCAATCGGATGGCCATCATCAACCAAAATTTTTAAAAGATAGTCCGATACAATTGTTTCCAAAGGCAAATAAATTAATTTTGGCGCGGAAGGAAAAACTTTTTGCCACAAATTAAAACTGGCGCGGCAGGCTTGGGTGGAAAAATTTGCTGGCGATCGTGTGCTTTCCAAATCTAAAGTGCCGACCACATCATCCAAGCGGCCTTGAGTAAAAGCTTGGAAGCGTTGAATGTCCTTTTGACTGATTGTGGGCGAAGAAAAAACCGGTAAATTTTTTAACTGTCCGGGCAAAAAGGAATAACGTTCCAAGTTGCCATCCTGCTTATGTAAAAGCAAAGACGCGGACCAGGAAGAAGTGTTGTTCAGCGATACGCTTTCGGTGGCTAAAACCGGAACAATTTCATGGGCCTTAAAATGCAAAGAAAAAATCAAATCACTGTTAACAAAAATCGGATGGTTCCAAATGCCTAAATGGGAAATAGTCGAAAGCAGGGGTTTGCCTAAAAGCTGGTTGTAAACCGATTCAGCCAAATTCGCAGTATAAATTTCAGCCGTTTTATTCCTTAAAATTTCCAAAAAGAGCTTATCAGGAGCTTGCCTGCCAACCTGCCAACTTTGCACATATTTTTGCAAAGGCAAATTGGAATATTTTTCCAAAATTTCCTTCAACACCGGCCGTTTTTTAAAAACCATTTTTTGGATTTCAGGCAACATAAACTCATTATAGTCTCTTTCGATAAATAAAAAAACGGCTCGAAAATTGAAACAGTCTGGAAAAAATTAAATCTTGATAAAAACCACTGGATATTATAAAATAACAAGGAATTCAAAAACATTTATGGGATGGTAGCTCAGTTGGTAGAGCAGCGGCCTTTTAAGCCGTTTGTCGAGGGTTCGATCCCCTCCCATCCCACCAT
>JAHFJK010000059.1 GCA_023245915.1 Candidatus Doudnabacteria bacterium
CGCCCGCTGAGCCATACAAAAACCACAATCTAAGATTGTGGTTTTTGTTAAGTTTGCGGCTTCATTAACTCTCCCAGTTCTACTACCCAAGATTTTTTTGTTTCTTCCAAAAAATTTAATAATTCTTCAAAAATCAAGACTTGAACGGCTGTATTTAATTTGTTGGGGGCGTGAACTATAGAACTGGACTATTTATTAATATTATTTTTTTCGTTCTGTATTTAACAAATTTTTTATTATTCTAAAATTTCGTTTAACTTAATATATGTCGCGCCTACGACTGTGTCTGCGCCGCCGTAATAAACAAAGAGAGTATCTTTTACAACTGCCGCCCCGCAGGGAAAAACCACCTGTGGCACTTGGCCGAATTTTTCGTAATTTAATTCGGGCTCAAGTATGGGCTCGCCTGTTCTGGCCAAAACCTTGGTTGGATTTTTCAAATCCAGCAGCGCCGCGCCCACGCGGTATTTAACGTGGTGGGAAATGCCGTGGTAAAGCAGTAGCCAGCCCCGCGCGGTTTCAATGGGCGGGCCGGCAATGCCAATGCGCACGCTGTCCCAGCTGTTTTCGCGCGGGTTCATCAGGTGCTGACCTTCCAGCCATTTGCCCTCACCAAAATTTAAGTTTTTGCTGAAATCTATGCAAATACTCTGTCCCAGCCTGTGCAAGATTACGTATTGGTTGTTAATTTTTTTTGGAAAAATGGCCGCGTCTTTGTCGTCCTGGCCGGGAGGGGAAATGAGCGCGGGTTGCTTCCAGCGCCAGATGCGGTTTTGGAAGTCCCTGGTTTTTATGGAGGTTAATGCCACGCGAGGCGGATTTTTTCCGTCATAAGCCGTGTAGCACATGTAAAGAGTGTCTTCGATTTGCGTTAAGCGCGGATCTTCGCAGCCCGAATTGCCACCGGGTACGAGCTTTTGTTCAAATTCCTGACTGGGCAAATAAACAGGCTCTGCCAAGCGTTCGTTAACAGAAAGGCCGTCTAAGCTTTTTGCATAACCGAATACCGAAGTGTTGTCCTGCGATTGCGCTCTGTAAAGCAAATGTACGGCTTTGCCGTCATACCAGGCTGCCGGGTTGAAAACCGCTTTAGCTTCCCAAGCATGCTCGTTTATAGGCGAGAGCAAAGGGTTAAATCCGGAGCGTCTTAAACGGGCAGTCGGGCCGCCGTTTTTGAGCATGGACTTTAGCAGCTCTTCCGCAGGCACAAATGCCAGGCAGGTGGTAGTGTCGGCTGCTCCGTAGTAAATAAAAAATTTATCCGAGTTTAGCAGCGCGCCCGAAGGAAAAACTATATTAGGTACGTTACCGTGGACTTCGTATTCAGCTTCCGGCTGCATAACGGGTTCCAGGGTCCTGCCAATAATATTGAGCGGGTCTTTAAAATCCAGCAAAACCGCTTCAATGCCAAAGGTAGGCGGAGGTGAAAAATAATCTTTAATGTAAGCGAATACCACAAGCCACCCGTGCCTGGTTTTTACCGGCGGCGCTCCAGCCTCAACGTGGTCCTGGCTGTATCTGCGTACAAACAACAAATGTGATTCTAAATTTTTGTACCATGCATCCCAGTAATCGGGCGACCAGATGTCTTCTGCTTTGTCAAAAAGTGCAAGGCAAATTCTGGCCGGCGGATTGTCAGTGTTGACGGTGAGTAAGGCGGCAAATTTACCTGCAATTAATTCAGGAAACAGAGCCATGGCCTTGGCATTAAAAGGTGTGACCCGGTGTTTTTCAAAAGTTACAAAATTTTTGGTTAAGGCAACGGCGATTTTTATGCCCGAAGCGTTAAAAGGGTATTGCGAAAGGGCTGTATAAAAAATGTAATAAGTGTCGCCAATTTTTGTAATCCGTGGATCTTCGCAGCCGTATTTTTCCCAGTCTTCCACCGGCGGTATCACTTCGCGATGGCCGCTGAAATTTATCCCATCCAAACTTTGGGCATAGCCAATAGAGGACACTTCCAGATCAACGCCCGCGTGATTTTTCTTGCCGGACTGCGCGCGGTAAACCATGTGGTAAATTTTGCCGTCAAAAGCCACACTCCCATTAAAAGCCCCGGCCTCTTCCCAGGCATGGCCGGGGCTTGGCTTTAAAATAGGATTTTCTTTTGCCCGCTGGACATCGTCCATATATAAAAAAGTTTAAAATTTTATTTCCGCTAAACCAACCACCTTATCCGCCGCGCCGTAATACAGTAAATGTTTATTATTACAAAAGACCTGCTCTATTGGAAAAAAAGGTGTAATTTTAAAAAATCATAAATCCGCGCAAATACTCGAAGAACCGGTATACGACAGCGCCCTGGTGGCGGGAACCAGTATTGGGTTTTGCAAAGAACGGATGAATTTCATGCCATCAAATAACTACCGATTCCAGCACTGCCGGCTGGTGGGTTAATAAATGGCTTAAAAAGTCGGGCAAGTTGGCTTTGGCAACGCAGCTGTAGGTATCGGCCCCGCCGTAGTAAACATACAGCTCATCATCTTTGACAACCGCGCCACAGGGGTAAACCACTCCGTATTTCCAGCCTTCGTTTTCATACCAGGCTTCAGGCTCTAAAACCGGCACCTGCGCCCTGGCCAAAACTTTGGCCGGGTTTTGCAAATCCAGTAACATAGCCCCGATTTTGTATTTAGAGCCGTCCTGGTTGCCAACCGCTTGGTAAATTAAAAGCCAACCCGAAGAAGTTTTAATGGGCGTGGCGCCAATGCCTATTTTACGCGAATCCCAGTGCAGCTTGCGCGGTTTAATTTTAGCGTGTCCGGTTTTGCTTAAAAATTTATTTTTGCCGTCAAAATTTAAATCATCCGCGTAATCAATCAAAATGTCCGGCCAGATGCGATGGAAAATCGCGTATTTGCCGTCAATTTTTTCCGGCAGGATGCAGGAATTTTTATTGCCTTCGCCCGGCAGGTAAGGCGTTATCAAAACCGGTTCCTTCCAATTCCAGCGGTGGTTTAAAAAATCTTCAAGTAAAATAGAGGTCAGCGCCACGCGCGGTGGGTTCCAGCCATCAAAAGCCACATAAGTCATGTATAAAGTCTCGTCTATAACAGATACGCGAGGGTCTTCACATCCGCCTATGCCGCTGCCCCCGGAGGCGTATGCGCTGGGGGTCTGAGGACGCTTTATGCTCTGACCTTCAAAGCTGGCGCGCGGCGCGTAAATTGGGTAATCAAGCCGCTCGTCAAAATTTAGTCCGTCTAAGCTTGAGGCATAGCCAAAAGTGGAGATATCGTCGTCGCCAATCGCACGGTAAATTAAATGGATTCGGCCTTTGGCAAAAAATGCCGCCGGGTTAAAAGTCGCTTTCGATTCCCAACTGTTTTTGCTCCTGGGCATGAGTATGGGATTTTTATGTGAGCGTTGTAAATGCGGCCGGCCTCTGCTTTTTTTGACGCTGTTTAAAAATTGCCATAAAGGCAGGTCAACTGAAAAAATTTCTCCCTGCTGGGTTTGTAAATACAGTAAAGATTTGTTTTGGTAATCTACTTCTCCAATAGGTTCTATTAAAAGGTGGCGGTAGCCTTTTGGCTGCTGCCATAACGGATAGTCACTCCTCCAAATTAACTGTCCGGGATTTTGGCTGTCAAACATTGCCGCTCCCACAGTTACCACATTGTGCTGACTGTCCGCGTAGCGCGCGTAATATGTCAGCAGAATGCCTTGTTCAGTTTGCCTGACTTGCCCGACAGTCAAGCCACTGTTATCAAAAAAATTATGCCGGGGCTCAAGTAAAGGTTTGGGCATAGGCTTCCAGCTTTCTCTGCTGCCGGCCACTGCGAGGTAAATCCGGTCGTTGCCAAAAAACATAAACTTTTGTTTTTTTTCGCCTTCAAAAATCACCGCGGCTTCTTTAATATTTTTGATCGGTCGGATTTTGCTCCAGTAATCAAATTTTTTTACGCTTCCAATGTACAGGTTGGTGCCTTGTTTGTTTTTTTTCAAAAAAGTAACCGCCGGTTCTTTATTGCCCAGAAGGCTTAGGCGGATATCATAAAAAACTCCCGTCGCAATTTTTTGGCGGATGCCTGGACGCAAGGTTAAAGTGTTGTTGGGCAGGCTAAAAATTTTTCCCTCTTTGCCTTTGGCAACCAATAATTTTTCGTCGTTTGCAGTCTGCTGCTTAAAATACAAAACCGTACCCTGCCTGTGAAAGCTTACTCCAACGGCCTTGAGCATTTTTGTGTTTCGCAAAAAAGTCTTTCCTTTTTAATTTAAGCATAGTTTAAAAAAAACACCGGGTCAACTTTTTTTGGGCGCATTTTATATATATTTTCCATGCTGTGTTTAATTTTCGCATAATTAAGCCACAAGTTTCTAAAAAAATTCCGGGCGGTATGGTGCCTTCATTTTATCAGAATTATTTATAATAAAATACTCAATTAGTCTGGCTTTTTAGGGTTTAAATAAAGATTAGCCCGAATTTTAAAAACTCGGAGTGTAAATATACCCGATCTGCGTCTGAATTATGGTTCTAACGTCGTTCACTATCCAGAGCCACATGGGATGAGCAGAGCCAAAAGCCCTGCTTTTCTCTTTATCCACGGGCTCTTTTGGCGGTTCGAAAGTTTTATTTTCGGGTATTTTTTCTCCCAACATCTGCATTATTCGCATAGAGATCATTTTGAAGGCTTTGTCCCATGAAATCTCGATATTTTTGCCATTTATCGTTGGGTTCGAAAATAAAAGGGACAATAACAGCTTCTTGTCGTCGATCATCTCAAGAGTGTTCAACAGGTCGGGTAATTAATACAGTCTCTGATATTCCTGAATTTCCGACAAAATATTTTCCGTTCTGGCTATCTGCTCTTGATATCCTTGTTTGGTTTGTCGCAACTCCTCGCTTAATGTCTTTATGACTTCCGTGGCTTTTTTCAAAGCAAATACGAGTCCGGCATTGTCAAAAGCATTGCGGACCGCGCCCTTCGCTACTGCAATATCAAATGTGTAATCAATGGTCAAAGCGACCTTTTTCATTTTCATAATCATCTTTAACGGATAAACAAAAGGCTCGCGATCCGTAATCACAAAAAGTGATCTTAGATCGCGAGCTCTTGGGTCCGGAATACCTTTCAGGTTGCCTCGTGAGGCAAAGTGGGTCATACGCAATTTGGTGGGACTAACCATATAACTTCGCCGCCATGAACAGATAATGTGTCTTTATGTCATTCCGAGCGAATGCATCTGAGCGAGAAATCCCTTATATTTACAAGGTTAAGGGATCCCTCCGCTCCCTCGGCCGCACTCGGTCGGTCGGGATGACAGCAAAATTGCACGACATTATGTGTGTCTGCTCCAACGCTATTGCGTATGACCCAAAGTTTATTCGTTTGTATCTTTATTTTAGCACTTTTGCTTGCTTAGCCATAGTGCAGTGTGCATTTCCATAATGATACAAAAGTGTATTACTTCGGAGACGCCAAAAACCACCAGAGCGATTTAGTAAATCACTCCAAAAAGCCTTTATTACCGGCAAAAACAAGGTGCTTGACTTCTCTATATCAGTAGAGTAGTATAGTAAGTGATGTTACTATATCACCCCAAAAGGGTACAAAAATATGGACGAAATTCTTAAGTACGTACAAAATCAGCTCGTTCAGGCTCCTTTCCGGCTTAAATCCTATACCCAGGACGAGCAGGGCAAGAAATATCCGCAAAGGAATATCTACGTCAAAGTTGATAAATACTTCCGGGATTTTTTGCATAACCCAAACGCCCGGGATCGGTGGATTATAATCCCTGGTCTTCGTGGTGTGGGTAAAACCACCATCCTCGCGCAGCTTTTCTTAAATCATCAGCAAGAAGTTGACGATCGTAGAATGCTCTATGTTTCGCTGGATGAAGTTGTGAATGTCCTCGGCTCGTCATTAAAGGATGTTTTGAGTGCATACGAAAAAATAATCGGTGAAAGTTTTGAAAAGCTCACCAAGCCTGTTTTTATATTTATTGATGAGGCGCAATACGATCCAAAGTGGGCATCGGTATTAAAGTCCGTGTATGACCGGTCAAATAAAGTTTTTATCGCATGTAGTGGCTCATCGGCCGTTTCCCTGCAGACTAACCCCGATGTCATTCGCCGCTCTATTTTTCAGAAACTTTTTCCAACCAGTTTCTCGGAATTCTTAATGATCCGTGATGGCAAACTACCAACCAAAGGTTTGAAGCAAAATATTAAAGATGCATTGTTTGGTGCCGATTCTGCTAAAGACGCGTACGAAAAGCTAAAAAAGATAGAGCCAAGTGTGGTGAGTGCGTGGTCATCTATAGATCGCCACTACGTAGATGAGTATTTGAAGATTGGTACTTTGCCGTTCGCCATCCGTATGAAAGATGAAGTGCGTGTCTATCAAACAATCACTTTGCTTTTAGATAAAGTAATAAATCAGGACGTACAAAGTCTTGGCCGTTTTGATACCAAGACTCTTATTCATATCAAGAGAGTATTGTTTTTGCTGGCCGAGTCTGATGTGGTGAGTATCCAGAAACTTGCCACAACACTTGAGACTAGTGTCAACACCGTCTCCAATATTCTTGAGGTGCTGGAGCAAGCCGAGTTGCTTATCCGAGTTATGCCTTATGGCTCAAATTCTAAAAAAGTCAGGAAGCCGTCACGGTACCAGTTTATGTCCAGTGCAATGCGGTCAGCATTTCTTTCTGTTGCCGGTAATGAGCAGATTTTTGCCAGCCAGAAAGGCCGTCTGATGGAAGACATTGTCGCCATGACCTTGTATCGGGAATTCGTAGCTAACAGTCGTGGCGCTTTGAACTACGACAGCTCAAAAGCCGGTGCAGAATTCATCTTAACAATTGCCGGCAAGAATATTATTCCGATTGAAGTAGGTGTTGGTGAAAAGCTTGGCACGCAGGTACGAAGTACCATGAAGAAAGTTGGATCGGCTAAGTACGGTATTGTGATCTGCAAAAATGAGCTTACATTGCTGGAGGATGCCAATGTGATTAAAGTCCCTCTGGACTACTTCTTATTGATATAAAAATATGCCAAAGGAAATCGCCATCAAAAACTTAATATTCGTGGATTGTGAAGGTCATGGACCGGCACCGACACTCAATGATCCGGTGGGATTTGAATTTGGCGCGGTCGCATATCCCTCAAGACAGACATTCCACGGCACAGGCGCGACCAAAGAAACATTCGAAAAATTCGATACATGGATTTTGTCCGTGATAGAGAAAGGATTCAGGCCTTTGTTCGTGAGCGATAACCCGGCTTACGACTGGCAGTTTATAAATTATTATTTCCATCTATTTCTCGGTAAGAATCCATTCGGGCATTCGGCAAGACGGATCGGAGATTTTTATGCTGGGCTCACCGGCGACTTTACCAACGCAAGCTCGTGGAAGAAATTGCGCGTAACTCCACACGATCACAATCCGGTTAATGATGCTATGGGCAATCTCGAAGCATTCGAGAGGATATTAAGCGGTGAAAAGTAAACATATGCCAAAGGAAATCGCCAACAAAACTAAAGAAGAAACTTACTACAAATGCACTCATTGTGGAGATGAGATTTTTTGGAATACCCATAAAAAGATGATTGAGTGCAAAT